>JAEUIE010000054.1 GCA_016795155.1 Planctomycetia bacterium
CTACGAAGGCCTGAAGCAGCGCGAGAAAACCATCCCGCCACGAAGCAGCACCCGCCTCCCCGAAGCCCTTGACCGCCTCATCCAGCTCTACACCGAAACCAACAAGCCTGAGGAAGTGAAGAAGTGGCAGGCGGAGAAGGACAAGTTGCCCAAGCCGGTGGAGAAGAAATGACCGCAGCTTCCGATGGTTACTTGCCACAGGTGTACGATGAACTGCGCCGGCTGGCGGCGGCCAAACTGGCACACGAGCGAATAGGGCATACGCTCGATGCCACGGCCCTGGTACATGAAGCGTGGCTCAAGCTGGGTGCTGAGAGTTTCACCTCTCGCAGCAGCTTCTTGCGGGCTGCAGCAGTGGCAATGCAACGCGTACTGGTTGATCATGCCCGGGCGAAAAAAGCGGAGAAACGTGGTGGTGATGGACGTCACTTTGAAATCTCTGAAAATGACCGTATCTACTCCACCGACCCGGATACCATCCTTGCCGTCAATGAAGCCATGGAACGGTTAGCAATCGAAGATCCCGAGGTGGTCGAAATCGCTCGGCTACGGTTATTTGCTGGACTATCCATTGAGGATGCTGCGGAGGCCCTGGGAATTTCGCGAGCTACCGCCTTTCGCGACTGGTCGTTTGCACGAGCCTGGCTGACGACCGCCCTTTCCTGAGAATCTTTCAGATTCTGTGAGACTGATTCGGCGCCGTTTACGCCAATCTGGAAAAGCGGAGAACGTGTCATGGCTGTTGATGCTCGCCGGGTCAAGGAACTGTTTGGAGCGGCTCTCGATATTCCTGAGACTGCCGCCCGTAATGCCTACCTTGATCGCGAATGTGGTGATAATGCTGAATTACGTCAACGGCTCGATGCCCTGCTGAAAGCTCACGAGTCCCCCGCCTCAGTCGTCATGCAACCCCTGGCAGGCGAGGGAACCGTCGCCTATGCTGCCAGCGAGAAGCCGGGTACCCTTGTCGCGGGTCGATACAAGCTGCTCGAATCCATCGGCGAAGGGGGTATGGGTACGGTCTGGGTCGCTGAACAGACCGAACCTGTGAAGCGTAAGGTGGCAGTGAAGTTGATCAAGGCGGGCATGGATTCCCGCAGCGTGCTGGCCCGCTTTGAAGCAGAACGCCAAGCCCTGGCCCTGATGGATCACCCGAACATTGCCAAGGTGTTGGATGGCGGGTTGACCGAACAAGGCCGACCTTACTTTGTCATGGAATATGTCAAAGGTGTGCCCATCACCGAGTATTGCGATGCCACCCGGCTCAGTATTCACGAACGGCTGCAACTCTTTATCCAGGTGTGTCAGGCGGTGCAGCATGCCCATCAGAAGGGGATCATCCACCGCGATCTGAAGCCAAGCAACATTCTGGTGGCACCGTACGACGACAAGCCGGTGCCCAAGATCATCGACTTCGGCCTGGCCAAGGCGATGCACCAGTCGCTGACCGAACGAACCCTGCACACCGCACACGAATCTGTGCTGGGCACGCCACTCTACATGTCGCCGGAGCAAGCTCAACTCAACAATCTTGATGTAGATACAAGGTCCGATATATATTCGCTGGGTGTGCTTCTCTATGAATTGCTCACGGGAACGACGCCGCTGGAAAAGCAGCGATTCAGGCAGGCAGCCTGGGACGAAGTACGACGGATCATCCGCGAAGAAGAGCCACCCCGCCCGAGCACCCGGCTCAGTTCGATAGATACGCTGCCCACTCTGGCAGCAGGTCGCCACACGGATCCCCTCAAGCTGACCAAGCTGGTGAAAGGCGAACTCGACTGGATCGTCATGAAGGCCCTGGAGAAGGACCGTACCCGGCGGTATGAGACGGCCAACGGGTTTGCCCGGGATATTCAGCGATACCTGAGTGATGAAGTGGTGGAAGCCAGGCCAGCGTCGGCGGGGTATCGGCTGCGGAAGCTCATGGCTAGAAACAAAGGGAAGGTGCTGGCGACATCGCTGATACTTCTGGCATTGCTGACCGGCGTCGCGGTCAGCACCTGGCAGGCAGTTCGAGCGACACGTGCCGAACATCTCGCCCTGGCTGCTGCTGAGGAGGAGCGAAAGGCCAAGCAGCGTGAAGCCGAGCGGGCTGAAGGGGAGAAGCAGGCAAAGGAGGACGCGGTAGCCAAAAGGAAGGAGGCAGAGACCAATCTTGCCTTCGCCAAGAAGGCAAACGACATCCTCGGCTCGGTGTTCATTGGGCTGGATCCGAAGGCGAACTACGCCACGGTGGCCGAGTTACGGGACGTCCTGAAGGTAAACCTCCGGAAGGCAGTGAAGGAGTTGGAGGGCTCGGCGATCGGCGACCCGCTGGAAGTGGCCGCCATGCAGAACACCCTCGGCAAATCTCTGCGTGGACTGGGGGAGGCGAAGCTCGCGATCGAGGTGCTCGAGAAAGCACGAGACACGTACAAAGCCAAGCTCGGCCCTGACCACCCTTTCACCCTCATCAGCATGAACAACCTGGCGAATGGCTACCGAGCCGCCGGGAAGATCGAACTGGCTCTACCACTCTTCGAAGAGACGCTCAAACTCACTAAGGCCAAGCTCGGTGCCGAGCATCCCATTACGCTCGCGGTGATGTTCAACCTCTCCACGGCCTATTATGCAGCTGGGAAGTGGGACTTGGCACTACGGTTTTATGAGGAGACACTCATTCTGCATAAAGCCAAGCTCGGCCCTGAACATCCTGAGACTCTCAAGATCATGAACAGCTTGGCAGTGTGCTATCAGGACGCCGGAAAGTTGGATCTGGCTCTGCCGCTTCTGGAAGAGACTCTGAAGCTCGGGAAAGCCAAACTTGGGCCAGACCACCCAGATACCCTCGTCAGTATGAATAACCTGGCTAATGGCTATTATGCAGCTGGGAAGCGTGACTTGGCTCTGCCGCTTCTCGAAGAGACTCTGAAGCTCAGGAAAGCCAAACTTGGGCCAGACCACCCAGATACGCTCTCCAGCATAAACAACCTCGCTGTGGCCTATCAGGATGCTGGGAAGCGTGACTTGGCTATACCGCTTCTCGAAGAGACTCTGAAGCTCATGAAAGCCAGACTTGGGCCAGACCACCCCGATACCCTCGTCAGTATGAATAACCTGGCTAATGGCTATATGGCACAACGAAAGCTCGATCAAGCCATCCCGCTCTTCAAGGAAACCCTCCAGTTGATGAAGGCCAAGCTTGGCGCGGAGCATCCCTCTACGTTGAATTGCATGTACAACCTCTCTGCGGCATATCAGGATGCCGGGAAACTGGATCTGGCCCTGTTGTTGAGACGTGAGATGGTAACCATCTCTCGTAAGGTGTATCCCAAGAATAGCCCACAGCTAGGCGGGCATCTGGCCTCACTTGGCCTGATCTTGCTGGAGGCGAAGAGTTTCACTGAAGCTGAACCGCTCCTCCGCGAGTGCCTGACCATTCGGGAGAATTCTCAACCCGATGCCTGGCGAACTTTCTACACGCAGTCGATGCTCGGCGGGGCGCTGCTCGGCCAGAAGAAATACACCGAAGCCGAGCAGCTGTTGCTTAAAGGATATGAGGGGATGAAAGCCCGCGAGAAAACCATGCAACTGCAGGACAATACTCGGCTTCCCGAAGCCCTCGACCGGCTCATCCAGCTCTACACCGAAACCAGCAAGCCCGAGGAAGTAAAGAAGTGGCAGGCGGAGAAGGAGAAGTTGCCCAAGGCTAAGGAAAAGAAACCCTGATACTGATATGCAACGATGATCTGAGACCGCACGAATCAAAAGAGTACGGCTCTTGTGCCGTGTTCCGTATGATCTTAGCCAATGGACCCAGCGACCTTTTGTTCGATCGTAGTGCATTCTGACATTTGCCTGCAGCGAACGATCCAGATGCGTGATGGATCATTGAGTTCGATCTGACTTGAGATGCATGCCTCGGTTAACTTCGAGAAAAAACAGACTGAGTAGATTGGCATAGCTGTCATTCGCGAGTACCATCGGTGAATCTCGATCTCCCTGTTTGGTATCCTCGAATGGAAGACAACTCGACTGTCATTCAAGGCTGGCTCATACGTCTCAATGAAGGGGAGCCTCAGGCTCGCGAGGAGTTGCTGGCCAGGACACAGCAACGTCTGGAACGGATGGCTCGCAAGATGCTACATGGTGGCTTCGTGCGACTGAGTAGCGACGAAGAGACCATGGATGTTGTGCAGGATGTCAATATTCGGCTCTTGAAAAGCTGGGACAAACTGACCAAG
This sequence comes from Planctomycetia bacterium, assembly GCA_016795155.1. Taxonomy (NCBI): domain Bacteria; kingdom Pseudomonadati; phylum Planctomycetota; class Planctomycetia; species Planctomycetia bacterium. The sequence continues at coordinate 4,227 of JAEUIE010000054.1, forward strand.
AACGAAGACGGGAAAACGCTCGGATCGGCGGCGGAGTATTTCATGAGGACAGCCCGGCTACTGCGTGAGGTTCTCATTGACCTGTCCCGCAAGCATCATGGTCGTGGCACCAGGAAGCCCGGCACGGTTCCCTTACAAGGAGGCGATTCCCAAGATAGTATGGGTGGCTATCAGCATGATCCTGGAACCGAAACTCTTGGTCCTTCATCGCTATCCATGTGGACCGAGTTTCATCATGTTGTCGAACAGTTGCCTGAAGAGATTCGTCAGGTCGTCGATTTGCACTGGTATCAGGATCTGACGTATGAGGAGTCAGCACAGTTACTGGGGATTGGCGAATCAACCGTTCGGAAACGCTGGGTGGCTGCACGGCTGGAATTACAAAAGCGATTTGAGAAAAGCCCCTTCGATTGGAAACAATTAGTTTAAGAAAGCTGATTCATGCCCAACACAGTATCGTCTCGCATCATTTCGCTTCTTGCTTATTGAGAAGAATGTAGCGCCGCTGGTGGGTGAAGACGGCATGAGCAGCGAAACCAACAAGCCCGACAAAGTGAAGAAGTGGCAGGCGGACCGTGTAGCATTGAAGCCGATATCAGCTGAATCAGAACCTCGGAAATCATCAGCACAACTCGCCCGGATTTCCTTGCCATTGAGAAGTGTTACGTGATTTTTTGAACCTGTACACTTGTATCATTTCTGAATGCATGGTATGTTATGTACAGATATAGTGTACAAAGGTATCTACCATGCTCCAAACGACGAATTCCCGGCTGTGTGGTCATTGTGGGACAGCCCAAATCGTACGGCCTCGCGGCCTGTGTTCCCGCTGTTACGATGCTCCTTCGGTGCGCATGCTGTATCCGGCACGTACCACGAATCGCCCGGATGCGAGCACTCGCGATCGGCGACTGCCTCGCGTTCCCACCTCGGCCCTCCCCGGCACACCAGCCAAGCTCATGGTCTTTCAGAGACGGCTCAGGCAGCGAGTTCAACTTTTTCATCCTCTTGATGCGTGAGGTGAATCATGCAGGTTATTTCCAAACCCATCAGTGAACTGCACCCTGCCCCGTACAACCCGAGGCAACAGCTCGAAAAACTTGATCCCCGCTATCGCAAACTGCGGCGCAGCATCCAGCGGTTCGGGCTGGTCGAGCCGTTGGTCTGGAATCAGCAGACCGGCCATATCGTAGGCGGGCATCAGCGGTTGCAGATTCTGCAGGAACTGCATCACCAGCAGACGTTTGTCTCCGTGGTCGATTTTCCTCTCGACCAGGAGAAGGCTCTCAACGTGGTGCTCAACAATCGACAAGCGCAAGGCGACTGGGATTTGCCCAGGCTGACCAGTCTGCTCGAGGAACTGAATGAGTTGCCCGAATCGCAACTGGCTGCGACGGGATTTGATCCAGGGCATCTGCGGACGCTGCAATCTCAACTCACCCCCAGCGAAGAGCTGATAGAGGAGGAGAACATCACGCGGTTCGAGATTACGCTTTGCATTCCGAAAGAACAATTACAGGCGATCCGGCCTGAATTGGATGTGCTGATTGAGAAATATCAACTGGAGGTGCATGTGAAGGAGCGGTAAGCCAACCGACCGGCAGGGGGAAATGGAGTACCATTTGCCCCTGCCACGCAGCGCACCGAAAGGCTTATCGCTTCCGTTCCCAGCGACTTACCAGGCCATCTTCGGGGTCCATGACTTCGCCGATGAACTGGAAGCCGCATTTTTCGAGGATGCGTTTTGAAGCTCCATTGCCCGACTTGGTGTGGGCGCAGACGAGTTTCACCTGCTCGTTTTCCAATGCATACTGCGTCATGGCGATGGCAGCTTCGGTGGCGTAGCCCAGGCGTCGATGAGCTGGATCGATGCCGTAGGCTAGTTCAACCATGCCATTTTCATCGGGTGGGCCTTTGAAACCACCGCTGCCTACAGGCAAACCGCTGGCGCGATCAATCAGATTAAACCCCAACATCCACGGGTCAGGCTCTGTCAGTGCACGCAACTTTTCCAGCCAGACTGGCGATACTTCCGCCCGGTCTTCCGGAGGCATGGCTTCCATGCGTGCCAGTACTGCTTCCGGCCCTTCCAATACCAGATCCAGCCTCTGGGTACGCATAATGATTTCGCTCATGATCTACCTCATTATTGGTATCTGCCGCTTGAGACCATTCTGAACAGGAATGGGTTCACGGTGATGAATCCGATCATTGACACCATGCAAGACACTGCCATCGCAAATCTGAGCTGTTCGGCCGGGCACAGCCAACATCAAGTCGAGGGCTGCTGCGAGCACATTCACGTCATAGACATGTGGAATAAATGACGACCAGCCGGGGAATATTGAACGAAAGTTGATCATCAAGCCCTTCGATATTGCTGATTTGAACAGCCTTCCTGCAAATTCGTTGCCCACCTATGGGATGATGGGTAAAATTAAAGATAACATTGACAGCGTGGCTGTCGGGTATGAGCTATCCTTTGGAATTATTCACGCTGTTCTGCTTAGGCACAGGGGATTGATTCCCATGGATTGCTCCAGACATCCTGTTGCACCGCCTAAGATCGTTGCCGTCGCTACCGATAAGTATCTGACGCCGACGCACGCCTCGCAAGACAAGTATCTGCCCGGACCAGCACCGAAGTATGGCCAGGATTTCACCTATTCCGTAGGCCGTCGTGCTCCCAATGGACAGAGTGTGGGAACGACCGAAGCAGAGCTCAAACCGCAGATGGAATTCCTGCTGCGGGCCTTTGCCAAGAATGACAAGAGTGGCATGGCCAGGCGGTTGTTCGATGCCTTTCTCGCCAAGCAGAAAACGATTTATTACTTCGATGATGCCGATTTGAACAAAGCTGCGGCGAATCATGGAAACATCAACTATTTCATGAATGCTGCTCTAGGTGCCCCTTATCCGTGGGGCACGCCACCAGCTGCGGGTAAAACCCGCATTCATCAGGCACTGAAAGCTGCAGGCTGGGATATCAACAAGCTGGTAGCACCAACTGATCTGGGCGTTCCTGCCTTCAACGATGGCAGCAAGGCCTTCAGCACGGGCGACTTCGGCAACGGCCTGGGAGTGATGATCAACGGCGTGCAACATGCCTATGCGGTTGCCACCCATTACCGGTATGAGCCGGGCATGCGCATGTACTGCATCCGTCTGAAATTCCTGTTCTACGATGTCTTTGGTCTGGATGACGATGATCTGCGTGAATACGGCGCGCAGGAAGGCGGCGGAGAACTATCGTTTTCAAGGCAGGCCCAGGGCATCACCGCCTGGTGGCAACTCCAGCACCAGTTTGGCTACCCACCATTGGTAACACGCATTGCGATCGATAGGCAATTCACCGTTCCGACTTATGTGTAGTTTTGCTTTCAAATCTCATTGCTGATTTCAATAAATATACTTCGGATACCTACCAACCGAACCATTCCCTAATTCATTGCTCATTCAGTGGTTTCGAATACGATTCCCGTCTGATTGCAATCTTTTCAGAATTAGTGGCTTATTTTCAGGATTAGTGTGCTTAGAGCCAATGTCGAGCAAATTGCTTGATGTCTGGAATTACACTTTATCAGCAAAAGAGACCTGACATGTTTCGGAAGATCCTGAAGAACCTGAAGCGCGGCAATCCGACAAGCTCAAAGCCAAAGTTATCTCTTGGAGTTGAGTCCCTGGAAAATCGGTGGGTACCTGCCACGATTTCACTGAGTAGTGGAGTCATCGCGGTAAACGGCTCGCAACTGAACGATGTCTGCCGGGTGGAAATGGAACTGAACAACCCGAATACGTCACTGGACGACCGCGTTAGAGTATCCATTTCCAATCCTAATGGTTCCACAACCGTCTGGTACGATCAGTACAAGCTAGGGCAATTGCCTGTTTCCAAGGTAGTTTTCAATGGCTTTGCTGGCGATGACCAGTTCTACAACATGACCGCGCTAAAAAGTGTTGTACATGGCCATGCCGGTAACGACATTCTTGTAGGTGGTTCCAACAGCGACATACTGTATGGCGATGGTGGCAATGACCTTCTTTATGGCAACGGAGGAAACGACACGTTATATGGAGATACCAGTCTGCCTCCCTATATTGCAGCTTTGAATATCGCCTTGTACGGACCCGATGGTGATGATTACCTGGAAGGTGGTGATGGCACCGACAAGATGTACGGCGAAGCGGGCAATGATTTTCTCTGGGGAGGTAACGGCGGGGATTTTGCCTATGGCGGTGCAGGCAATGACACCCTATTTGGCAACGAGGACAATGATTATCTCATGGGAGATAACGGCAACGACTATCTATCGGGAGATGCAGGCATGGATTTCCTCTACGGTGGAACCGGCATGGATCAGTTGAACGGGGGAGAAGCTGCTGATCATTTGTATGGGGGTGCAGATAACGATACGTTGTACGGAGATGGCGGGAATGATTATCTGTATGGCGAAGCAGGCCGGGACACCCTGCTAGGTGGCGATGGTAACGATGTGCTATACGGCGGGGATGGCGACGATAAACTGCATGGCGGACTGGGTGACGATGTTCTCTACGGACAGAAAGGCAATGACACCCTGTATGGCGATGCGGGAGCAGACAAGCTCTCCGGCGGTGAAGACAATGATTACCTGAATGGTGGTACCCAGAACCAGAGCGTCAGTGATGGATCGCTGGACATTCTCAAGGGTGGATCCGGAGTTGATTATTTCCGGTTTGAGGAGATTGGCACCCTGATTCAGCTCGAGCTGGCCATGTCGGATTTCGTGAATGGCGTTGATCACAAACCATAAGAATGCTCATCACCAATTCTTTCTTGCAGTCCTCGATCCTTTCGGTCGGGGACTGATTGTTTTTAACCTGTCACGTGGGCTGTTTCCTGCTATGTTCAGAGATAAATCGCAGGCAGAAGGAACCATGATCATGACCCGTCGTGAAGCAATGCTGGCGTCTACTGGATTATTATCAGGTAACGAAGCGGCACATGGTGCGAACTGGGTTTCGGAATCCATGATGGAACTGGGCAAGGCCCATCTGCGAATTGCCCGGCCTACCGATCAACTGGCAGAAGTGGTCAAGTTTTATCGTGATGGCCTGGGGTTCACGATGCTCTACGAATTCACCGATCATGACGGATTCGATGGCGTAATGTTGGGACATCGCGGCGCTGCGTATCATCTGGAATTTACTCACAAGAAAGGGCATCGTGCAGGCCGGGCACCCAGCGAGGACAACCTGCTGGTATTCTATCTGCCTGATGCAGAGCTTTGGAAGAAAGCCGTTGCTCGATTGCAGGCAGGGGGGCATCTACCGGTCAAGGCATTCAATCCCTATTGGGACAGGAAGGGAAAGACCTTCGAAGACCCGGATGGCTATCGCATCGTGCTGCAGAATACTTCGTGGTCTGTATAGCTATCATGCCCCCATCAACTGTTCGAGCCTGGCCCGGGCAGCGGGTGGTTCTTCGAGTACAGCAAGGATGATGAATTCGAGTGTGCGGGCTGGCAGGCGTGCCAGGTGCATCAGCAGATCAGCATAACGGACACCTTCCGGTGCCACCGCAAACAGCTTTCGCCAGAGTTCACCACCACTTTGCAACATCCAGGGTTCATATTCGAGTCGGTCAGTCTGCTCCATCACATGCTGATACGTTTCATCATCCAGAGTATTCAGCCCGTGCAGGCAGATGAGTTCCGCAGTGCCTTTGACCAGTTCCTTGGCGAGGTAGAAGAAATTGACCGCACGAGCCACCACCTGCAGCGATCCATTCTGATGCAGCACGCCGCCGTAACCCACAGCACCGGCACGCAGTACCCAGCGGGTGAAGGAATTGGTCTTGCTCAGTTTGCCGAAGGCAACCTTCGTGGTCAGGGTGGCATCGAGCCTGTCCTGAGGAATGTCCCAGACCTGTGATGCAACCTGCCTGGCCAATTGTGTCAGTTCCTGCTGGCATTTTTCTTCGATCATGGTGATGCGGACAAAAATCTGGATGGTTTTGAATCCGAAGAAAATGGGCCATCGTGGAACGCCTTTTTCTTTACTTCTCGCCAGAGCCCGCTGTCTGCCTTCCTCAGCAAGCATGCCGCCGTGCTTTGAGAGTATGGGATGATCATAAAACGGATGGTTTGTCTTCGTTGCTGCCCGCTTCCAGAAGCGGGGTGGCCAGCCCAGCAAGAGTGAAGCCTCCGTACACCAGTATTGCAGATGATTGACCAGGGCCAATTGATCATAGAGCAGCAACAGTTTGGGACTGAGTGTGTTGAGTTCATCTCTGACCAGGTGATGCATGGTCAGGCCAGCATGCTCGGATGCACCCTGGATAAGCCAGTTAAGGGTAAGTCTTTTGTTGACTTCCTCGCGCAGCATTTCCTCGATCACGGGTGAACCTGCGCTTTGGGCTCTGGTGTCGGCCGGGCTTCAGGCCAATCAGGATTGAAGGGATCGAGATCGGGACGAGGTTTGGGAGGTGCAACCGGTTCCGGCGCAGGTTTCTCGCGAGGCTTCACCGGCGGCGGCAGGGGTTCCGTAGTTGGCATACCTGTTACCAGGCAGAGGTGCTTGAACAATATCGATTATTGCATGCCGATGCATCGCGGTCAATGTGGCGGTCGATGTGAAATCGAGTGTCAATTGCTAAGATGATCCGCATGGTCAGGCAAGGCAGAAACCCAACAACGCGACGCTGGTGGCCCATACCCCTGGCGGTGCTTATCATCCTGCTCGTCGTCGTGATACTGATGCCGGAGATTGTTCGCCCGCTGGGTATTGACCCTGGCATCTTCGAAGATATCCACTGGTTCTTCCGCCACTTGTTGGGACAGCGGGATCGTCGGCATTTTGATTTGTAAACACTATCAATACGGAGCCATGCCGCCCGCGTAGTTGGCGAAGCGCATGTGCTGCTTGATGTGGGAGAGAGTAATCTTACCTACCGGGCCGTTACGCTGCTTGGCAATGATGACTTCCAGCACACCCTCGGCATCGAGGCCCGTTTGAGGATCTTTGGGCCGATGCAGCAGCATGACGGTATCAGCATCCTGTTCGATAGAACCTGATTCACGCAGATCGGAAAGACGAGGTTCCGCTTCGGTGCGGTTTTCCACGCCTCGATTCAACTGGGCACAGGCGATCACTGGTATCTTGAGTTCCTTGGCAAGAAACTTCATGCGTCGGGAGATAGCAGCCACCTGTTCCTGTCGGCTGTCCTTGCGGTTGTCGGGTTCAACCAACTGAAGATAATCGACGACGATGAGTTTGATATCGTGTTTGAGTTTGAGTCGGCGGGCGTTGGCAGCAATGCGGATCATGTTCTGGCCGGGCGAATCGTCGATGAAGATTCTAGCCTGGCTGAGTCGCGAACCTGCATCCACAATCATTCGATGCTCTTCGGTACTCAGGATATTCTTTCGAAGCTTCTGACTATCGACTTTGGCTTCACAACAAAGCAAGCGTTCCGCCAGTTCAATACGGGACTGTTCCAGGGAAGCGTAGAAAACGGGCATGCCGTAATCGACTGCCACGTTGCGCATCATGTTCAAAGTGATAGCCGTTTTTCCGACGGATGGCCGGGCGGCGATGATGATGAGTTCCGAATCCTGCAGGCCAGCCGTGATGTTATCAAGATCGACGTAACCAGAGGGCAAGCCGCTGACATCGCCCATGCCTTCGCGCTTGGCCCGCGCCTCCATGCGGTCGTACGCTTCATGGATGGCTTCACCGAGAGAAATCGTTTCGCCCGCCACGCCCCACTCAGCAATGCCCATGATTTTCCGCTCAGCTGCTTCAAGCAGTTCGGTAGCCGGGGCAATCTGGTCGGAAGCATCGCGGGCGATGTCGGTGCCGGTGTAGATCAGGTAGCGGATGATCGCTTTATCGCGGACAATCTGAGCGTAGTAGGTGGCGTTGGCAGCGGTGGGGGTTTCATCGTAAACCTGAGCAAGGTACTGGTAGCCGCCGACATCCTTGATTTCGCCGGTGGCGTGCAACTCGTTGCTGAGAATAACAAGATCGACGCTGGCAGCAGTCAGGTGCAGTTTGTTGATGGCCCGGTAGATACGGCGGTGTGCATCGCTGTAAAAGTTTTCATCCGTATGTTCGGGGCGCAGGACGAGTTGCACATCGGGAATGATACGGGCATCGCGAAGCATGCTGCCGAGCACGCAGCGCTCCGCTTCGAGCGAATGAGGAGGCACGCGATTGACCATGAGAGCAGCGGGGTTCTGGTCAGCCATGTGATTTCCTCCTGAAACGGCATGATAACATACCAACTGCCTGGTTCAAGGAATGAACCAGAGCGGGTATGGAGTTGTAGGCGAAGGGGGTCGCAACGCCAAGAGCTTTTGGGGGTGAACTGCCAGCATCGTCCAACTTAAAGTCACGCTTTCAAATGGACGAAGGCGAAGTTTTACGTTCTGATAGATGACATCAGACTGTGTGAGGCTTCACCATGTATTATGTGCTTATCGTTAGTTTGCTTTGGCTGCTGACAGTTGATACTTTGCATGCCCAGCAGGTTCCTGACACGAACTTCAAGCCGGCGATCCACTCGCCTGCTTATGAGTTGGGCCAAGGGCCGCGGGTAGGCATCGACGAAGCACATCATAACTTTCATACCGCCACGGGACGTTATCAGACCTTTGCCGATCTGCTTCGGCGAGATGGCTACCAGGTTGCAGGGTTCAACAAGCCTTTCAATGCTGAAACACTGAAGTCCATTGATGTTCTCGTGATTGCCAACGCACTAAATGAAAAGAACAAGAGCGACTGGTCGTTACCTACACCGTCGGCTTTTACACCAGAAGATGTTGCTGCAGTACAGTCGTGGGTGAAAGAGGGAGGCAGCCTCTTCCTGATCGCTGACCATATGCCCTTCCCCGGAGCCGCCAGCGACCTGGCCATGGCATTCGGCATTGAGTTCAGCAATGGCTACGCCCGGCCTGGACACCGCAAGGCAAATACTGCTGATACGTTTGATGCAGCAACGGGATTGAAAGAGAGCGTCATCACGCGAGGTAGAGATGAAAGGGAAACGGTGACGAAGATAGCAACGTTTGGCGGGTCGGCGTTCAAGCTTCCAGCTGAAGCGGTGCCGGTAATTGTTTTTGGCAAGGATTCGATTTCGCAGGAAACCACCAAAGCGCCGGGGATAACGCCAGATGCTCCGAAGGTCAATATCGAAGGCTGGAGCCAGGGAGCGGTGTTGTCCTTTGGCCAGGGCCGTGTGGCCGTGTTCGGTGAAGCAGCCATGTTCAGCGCCCAGCTTGCCGGGCCGCAGAAGAACCCGATGGGAATGAATGCACCGGAAGCGAAGCAGAATCCGCAACTGCTGCTGAATATCCTGCACTGGCTAACGCGGGTTAAGGGAATGGAGGAAACAGGCAAACCATGACCAAAATTAACCTTGCCGAAAAGTTGGCTCTATTCAGTGATCACTGGAACCCTCGCATTGTGGGAGAACTGAATGATCAGCATGTCAAGCTGGTGAAGTTTCAGGGAGAGTTTGTCTGGCATCATCACGATCATGAAGACGAGTTGTTCCTGGTCGTGAAAGGGCGGTTTCGGATGGAGTTTCGCGACAAACAGGTTTGGCTCAACGAAGGCGAGTTCCTCATTGTGCCTCGTGGCATGGAGCATCGACCGGTAGCGGATGAGGAGGTGCACGTGTTGCTCTTTGAGCCAGCCAGTACGCTCAATACGGGTAATGTCAACAATGAACGCACGGTGGAGCGGTTGGAACGAGTGTAGACGTGCTGTGAGGGGCTGATCGCATCTATTTTCAACGGGATAAAGAGGAGCCAGGCATGGCAGGACAAAATCAATTACCCACTCCTCTCATGGCGTCATTCATCACATGCGATGGCATTCTGGTGCACGAAAAAACTCATTCCAGACAATTGATGAATCCCAAGTGCAAATATGACCGCTTACGGTTTCCCGACAATGTGCTTTTATCGCTGTATGTTGAAATCACTGGTGGACGTGGTGCTTATCGCCCAGGTTTAACGTTAGCTAACAGTGAAGATCAGACGATCTGGGAATGGCATCCAGAAAGATCATTTAATATATCAAATCCATTGATCACTTTCGATATCTCGTTTAACGATCTAAACATCAGGATACCATGTGCAGGCCGATATCTGCTTGCCCTCCAATTAAATGAAGTCCATGTGGCACAGCGCAGTTTATGGTTTGACTTGGAGAAGGCACATTGAAGTGACGGAGGCATGTGTAGTGCAAATCTGGGCATGAAACAAACCTGTGGGATGCAGGCGACGTTCGGTTCAATTCAAAAGGCACCAAATGGACGATGTTCCGCTGCTCAATGCGTGGGGTGACGTTGCATAACCTCTATTGCCGCGGAGATTGAGAGTGCACTTCGATGGCAGCCCGTCGCGCTAGCCGTGGAGGATCGCGCGGGCACTTAAAGTTTATCGCAATATTCGCACAGCAGTTGCACGTTTCCCCTTGCTGGTGCAGCGGACTGGTAGTTGCATCGCAGTCAATCATGTTGCAAATCTGAAATTCAGTCAATCCAAATAGAATGAAGGTGGTGCGAATCGCGAGTACTTCCATGCAAAAGATCTGGTGGTTCACTGTTTTGCTGTTGCTCATCGGCTGCGAACGTATCACCCCGGTCTCAACCGTACTGGCTCCGCCTGATGCGTTCGATGGAAAGAAACCTGGCGAAGAAAGACAGGTTGCAGGCATCAAACTCTGCTGGTGCCCGGCTGGCACTTTCACCATGGGAAGTCCGCGTGATGAACCAGAACGCCGACCTGGTGAGGACCAGGTGATGGTGACGCTGACTAGGGGTTTCTGGATGGCCAAGTTCGAAGCAACGCAGGGAGACTGGAAACGAGTGATGGGTGCATTGCCTGGACCTTTGACTGCCGAGTTGCCTGAAGATGATGTGTTGCCGGTGGGAAACGTCAACTATGCCGAGGCGGAAGCGTTTTGTCTGAAGCTGACAGAACTTGCCCATGCAGCGGGAGAGATACCGAACATTTGGGAATTTCGTTTGCCGACGGAAGCTCAGTGGGAATATGCCTGCCGGGCTGGAACCACGACCATGTTTTCCTTTGGCAATCAGTTGACGAGCCGCCAGGCGAATTTCAAAGGAGCTTCGTTGGGCACCACCGAGCGCGGGCCATCGACTGGCAAGGCAACACCTGTCGGCAGTTACCCAGCCAATGCCTGGGGCCTGCATGATATGCATGGCAATATCTATGAATGGTGCCGGGACTGGTATCACGCCAGGCTGCCAGGAGGCGTTGACCCAGATTTGCGTGATGCAAAAGACACTGCAACGCCAAGCGAGAATGGGGACATATCACGCTCCCGGCGTGGTGGCTGCTGGGCAGATGAGGGAAAGTTTCTACGTACTGCGTTCCGTCTGCGTTTTGAGCCACATCGGCGATATGATCACATTGGATTTCGCGTGGCGCTGGTGCGACGGAAGTAGCCATATCACCAGTTATCATTAAATACTGCCGCCGACTCTTCCCAGGCTGGCTGATTCTTCTACTAATAAGTATACATTGAAGAGCCGCTGGAATTACAGACCTTTCTGCATCCCTCCTCGCTCAGGCAACACGTTTTGACACCTCGACGACAGAGATTACTGGAACGCGAGCAACGACGGCAATTCGTCTGGAGTATCGTTGCGAGATTATTCTGGCTATTCCTGTTTCTGGTTCACCTCTACCCGGTCTGGGTGGTCAGTGCCCGGTTTTTTCAGAACCCATCTTTTAGCAACATGGTTTCCCTGGGTGTCTTGTATGGCATCCTGACACTCTCAGCACTCAAGACACTTGATGTCGCCTGGCTGCGGATACCACTCAATCGCCGAAGCTGGCTGGGATTGCTGCTGGTGGCGATGTGGATCCATGGCGACTTTGTTGTGAAGCAGTTGCCTGATGCGTTGACGGTGGAATCTTCCATTGTGGTGGTAACGGGAGTGCTGGCTGCAGGTGGTCGATTCATCCGCCACGTATTGCAACGCACCGCTTCTCGCATCAGCCGCATTATTCAGACATTCAACTCTTACCTGGCTGAGGTACTGTTACCCAGGCCAGTGCATGTCATCCTGCCTGTCGTTGCGCCACGTGCTCCTCCGGTTCGCTAGTTCGTTGTTGTAACAACCCGTGACTGTCACATTGGTCGAACGGGTTCGTTCATGCCCCTTTCAGTAAGTTCGCACGAGTAACTATGCGGTGAATGGGCACGGTTAGCGTGAGTACACGCAAACCGTAGCACCCTGTCTGCATGACTTTAAGGCGAGAGTACTCAATCCTGTTGCGTGCTGACTGCTGCGCAGTGGCACACACAAGATCCTCTAGACCATGCAGGAATTCCTGCCAGGTCAATTCATTTCAGAGTCAATAACCGGAGATAACTTCCATGAAACAACGGCATGCGTTTACCCTGATCGAACTGCTGGTGGTGATTGCTATCATCGCCTTGCTGATGGCATTGCTGCTGCCAGCTGTGCAGAAAGTACGCGAAGCCGCCAACAAGATGATCTGTGCCAGCAATCTGAAGCAGATTGGCGTAGCACTGCATCATTATCACAATGATTACGGCGAATTCCCCAATAACCTGAAGAACTATCCGCAGTACAGCCCGTTCACTGATCTGCTGCCTTACATTGAACAGGATGGCTTGTTTCAGAGATACGACAAGAGCAAAGATCCTTTCGATCCAGTGAACATGCCGGTCTCCTCCAAGGTGCTGAAGATTTACCTGTGCCCGACGATGGCGTTGTCTGAAACTCCATCACCCGGTTACGCCAGTTATGTCTGCAACCTGGGCTCCACTTACAACTGGTCGATGTTCCCGTTTCTGGAGTTCATCTATGGCAAGCCTGATGGCGTCTTCGTTAACAGTCATCGCGTGTCATTTCGTGATATTCACGACGGCACCTCGTACACCTTTTTCGTGGGTGAATCGAGCTACTCGCTCAAGGACTACCCTGCCCCTGGCTCCATTGGCGGGTTTACTTCGTGGTCGTTTGCCTACCCGATCACCACTTTTGCTTCATCGTTCAACCGGATGAACCACAAGCAGCATTTCACTTCGCCGATTGCCAGCAGTGGCATGGGTTCGTTCCGCAGCGATCACCCCACTGGCTGCAATTTCCTGTTTGGCGATGGCTCGGTGCGGTTCATTACCGATTCGATCAACAGCGATGCAGTTCCCTTGCCGCTGCCGCTGGGTGGAATGAACCCGTATGCGGGTGGCGCAGCGTATCGTGCTCTGTCAACGCGGAACAAAGGCGAACCAGTCAACCTCGATTAACAGGAGTGCATCATGAAGCATCTGATAGCCTTGTTGCTGCTGTGCACACTGCTGACAGGCTGTGGTGAAACGGAACGCCCGATGCAATCAACCGAGCAGTTCCGCCAGAGTCTGAAGGATATTGAAAAGCTGCAGCCGCATGCAGGCAAACAAAAAGTGTAAGTGTGAGCTATTGCTCACCTGCAATTGAACGTTCAGCAAACTACCTTGAATATTCGAAGCTCACCTTCGAATATTCAAGGTCTTTGTTTTTCCCGTAACTTGAAAGGAACCGCTCGTCAAAATCTATTGATTTGATGTTTTTTACGAACATTTCTGGCACGAATGGCGTTATGCTAGTAAGCAGCTCGCTCTACAGCACTCGTAGATTCTCTCCTCCCACCAACACCGTTAAACACAAAGGCGGCTTTATGCAGAAGCTGATCAAAGGCATTCACCATTTTCAGAACAAGAACTTTCGCCCGCTGAAAGATCTGTTCGAGCAGCTCTCGCATGGACAGAATCCGGAAACACTGTTTATCACCTGTTCTGATTCGCGCATCGATCCGAATCTGCTGACGCGCTCCAAGCCGGGCGAGTTGTTCATTCTCCGTAACGCGGGGAATATCGTTCCGCCGCATGGGGCCGCCAACGGAGGGGAGGCAGCAACCATTGAGTTTGCTGTCGCCGGGCTGGGCGTGAAGGACATTATCATCTGCGGGCATACACATTGCGGAGCAATGAAAGGATTGCTCAAACCCGAAATTGTAGAAGGCTTGCCCGCGATGGCTGCTTGGCTGAGTCATGCTGCCACCACGCAACGGATTGTGAAAGATAATTACGCCCATCTGGAAGGTGATCCGCTCGTGACAGCGACAGTAGAAGAGAATGTGCTCGTGCAACTGGAGAATCTGCGCACGCTGCCCAGTGTTGCCTCCCGCCTGGTCAAGGGCGATCTGCACCTGCATGGCTGGGTCTATAAAATTGAAACTGGCGATGTGTTTGGTTACGACCGTGAGGAAGGCCAGTTCATTCCCATTTCGCAGTATCATTATCCGGAAAGTGAATCGAATGTGCGACGGCGCACGATTGGCACGATTTAATCTTTCTTCAGTCTGATGATGCGGTTGTTGCTGCTGTCAGCGATGTAGAGATCGCCTGTCGCTGGGTGTGCCAACTTGGGCAATTTGCGACAACTTGCGAATTCATTGCTTATGCATCTGCTTGAGTGAAATGTGAAGATTGGTACAAATGAAACCAAAAATTGACGAACCTGTTCTGGTTCTACCGATGAAACATGCATGTCTTGAAAGATAATCGGAAAAAGTAAGAAAAAGAGTAAAGAAAATGAATCTCCGATTCGCAGGGCTGTTGGGGTTAATCCTGCTTTGCCCGATTAATTTACAGGCTCAGGATGGATTCATTCCACCGGAGCAATTGCGCGAACAGGTTACAAGAAACTATGATGAGAAAGCAATCATCCCAGCCGGGTATGTGGATAGCAGCCGACTCTTTGATCCAATCGATCGCCCCTCATTGATGGATAAGCTGGTTGAACGTTGGAACGAAGGGTGCGACCCGGAAATACCCATTGCCTACTGGCAGGCCGGGCCTGCTGCCAAGGGTGAGAAAGCTGCAGAGCCGAAAAAGAAAGCATGGTATGAGAAGCTGAGCCTGCGAGGCTATACGCAGTTACGTTATAACTTTACCATAGATCGAGATCAGGAATATGCACCGACTCAACTGGTAGCTGATCGCTCGGTAGGTAAGAACCAGAGCTTTATTCTTCGCCGGGTCCGTCTCATTCTGTTTGGCGATGTTTCAGACCATGTTGGGGTCTATTTGCAGCCTGACTTTGCTGCAACCCCGGATGGAGCTACGACCAACATTCAGTTTACGCAGATTCGCGACTGGTATGCTGACTGGTACTGGGACAAGGAGAAAGTGTTCCGTTTGCGTATGGGTCAATCGAAAGTCCCTTACGGCTGGGAAAACATGCAGTCGAGTTCAAACCGACTGGCATTGGATCGAAACGATGGGTGGAACAGTGCTGTGAAAAACGAACGTGATCTGGGTCTGTTTTTCTATTGGACACCAGAGTACGCTCAGAAATTCTTCAAGGATGTGATGGATCAAGGCCTCAAAGGTTCAGGCAACTACGGTGTGTTTGGCGTGGGTGTGTATAACGGCCAGGGCGGTTCACTGGCGGAACAAAACGACAATCTGCACTCGGTCATTCGCCTGACTCTGCCGATTACCTTCGATAATGGCCAGTACATGGAAGTGGCCGTGCAGGCTTACAGTGGCTATTATGTGGTGCTTTCCTCGCAAATCCGGGCCAATGGCACCGGGCCTCTGATTCGTCCGGCAGGTACACTCGAAACAGGTGATCGGCAAGGCTGGCTGGATCAGCGCATCGGCGGATCGTTCATCTGGTATCCGCAACCCATCGGGTTCCAGGCGGAATGGAACGTTGGTCAGGGCCCTGCTCTCAATGCTGCTCAGAATGCCATCGAAGATGCACCACTCACCGGTGGCTATCTGCAACTGATGTACAAGTACGATACCCCCTGTCATGGCACCTTGTTCCCATTTACCCGCTGGAGTTATTTCAACGGCGGATACAAGAGCGAACGCAATGCGCCATATTCGATGATCAGCGAATGGGAAGCTGGCGTGGAATGGCAGATCAACCCACAGGTGGAACTGACCACCATGTACACACTGACCGATCGCACCAACACGACTGCATTCACTGATCCCGGCGCCATTTCCTATGAGCAGTTCAAAGGACAACTGATGCGAGTGCAGTTACAGTTCAATTACTAACATTTCGCTTGTTGCTCTTGCCCGTTCTTCTGCAGATGGTTATCACCCCTTCGCTCTGAAGGGGATACCGATGTGGCGACAGATTCTGATCAGTGTTGCCTGGTGGCTCTGCCTGTATCCGGCAGCGCAGGCTGATAACAAGCCAACACAACCTGGCGTGATATTCCTGGTGGGTGGCGCCGGCGGTATTGAAAACCTGCATGGCTTCGCCCGCTGGGCAATTCGCCAGGCGGGTATTCCCCACGAATTACGTTCCTTCATGTGGACGCATGGCAAAGGGCGTGTCATTCGCGATATTCAGGACACGCGACACCTGTTGGCCAAGACAGAAGAACTCCGCCGGGAAGTGCTCAGCTACATGAGTTCCAACCCGGGCAAGCCGGTATATCTCATGGGTAAGAGCACAGGATGCCTGCTGGTACTGCAGGCTGCAGAAAAACTACCCATTAGTTCGGTGGAAAAGATCATTCTGCTTTCGCCTGCTGTCTCACCGATGTACGACCTTGCCGAGGCGCTGCGAAGTGTGCGTTCCGAGATGCTCTGTTTCTATTCGAAGCTGGACATTGTTGTTCTCGATTGGGGTACGAGTATCGTGGGTACAGCAGACCGGTACTACACCAGCAGTGCCGGACTCAAGAGTTTTCAGATGCCTGATGTGAGCAAACCCGAGTTTGCAGATTATCAGAAGCTGCGACAGATTGAATGGTCGCCGGGCAAAGTCTGGTACGGTCACTTCGGCGGACACCTGGGCAATGGCATGCCGCTGTTTCTGCTGTTTGAAGTGATGTCGAGACTGAAACCGGAGAGCCGGTAACTATCATTCCGACAACTGGTAGAGTTTATAGTTCGCCAGCGTATCGCATGGTGGGTCGTTTTTGAACTCGT
This sequence comes from Planctomycetia bacterium, assembly GCA_016795155.1. NCBI lineage: Bacteria > Pseudomonadati > Planctomycetota > Planctomycetia > Planctomycetia bacterium. Next base: position 21,216 of record JAEUIE010000054.1, read on the forward strand.
GGATCAGTTTCCAACGCTTGCCGAGGAACTCGGGCAGTGGATCGTACCAGGCGAGCCAGTAAACATTGTTCTTGAGCTTCAGATCAGAACGCCAGGTTGGCAGAGGCGTTTCGTACATTTCCCAGCCACGAGTCAAGCCGTGGAAATAGTAGGCGAAGCCACCCATGACGACGGAACCTGCGGGAATGTGTTCATCGAGCAGTTGACCTACACGTTGTGGATCAGTCTGTTGCCAGCGCATTACTGTTTTAACAGTACGGCCCATCACACCGTAACCCAGATTGAGAATGACCATGCTGGCAACGCATATCGCCAACAGCCGTGGTTTACTCTGCACGGTCCAGAAGACTGCCAGGTAACAGAGAGGAACCAGGTAGATGAGGCGGAAGATATAGAACGGCGGCAAAACGATGAGAACGACACTCGCCACAAGCAAGCCGAGTATCCAGACCAGGTGTGCTTTGGTTTTCATCCAGGGCAAGGTGAGGATGAACAGCAACACTCCGGTAGCAGGCGTGGTGAAAAGGGATAATGCCAGGCTCCAGCGACGTTCGGTCTGTGCTTCACGATACTTATTGAGTTCATGCAGAAACTGCAGGAACTGATCCCAGGAAAAATCAACGAGCACTAATGCAAGAGTAACAATGAGGGAGAATATTGCTCCCACGATGGCGCCAGCCAGCATTCTCAACAGGTGCGACATGCTGTTTGGTCGCAAGAGAAGCAACACCACGACAAGCAGACCCAGGGTGATGATGAGTGCAGTGGTCCAGACCATGACACCAATGGGCAACAGGAACCCGGCAAGCACTGCCCAAGGCAGACAGTTCGAGGGTATTTGCCAGGCGCGCATCCAGCAGGCCAGGGCAAGCAGAACCGGGGCAACCGCTAACATGTCTACCCGTCCGCCTCGGTACGATTGAATAAAGAGCGGATCGGAAATAAAGAGCAATGCCAGCCAGGCTGCAGGCCAGGTCGACCAGTTCCAGGTACGCAGAACTGCGAAGCAGGCAAAGGTGCAGAGCAACGCTCCCAGCAGGCTGATTGTGCGAACGGACTCAACAGTTACTCCGAGTGGGCCGAGGATGAGTTTCTGGATGAGTTGCAGCCAAGGAAGAATGACGACTCGAGGCGTCTGATCGGGATTGATCTGCAAGGCCCAGGGGGTGTTGATGTCGTGCAGCACGCGGAACTGATCAGTAATCTGGGCTTCATCCTGCCAGAGTACGGGGCTGCGAGTGAAGGTAGCCACATGACAGAAAACAACCAGCAAGGCTGTCAGGCACCAGAGAAGCGCCTGGTAGCGGGTGAGGAAGGCGAGCCAGGGGGCTGGTGGGAATGAATGTGTATCGTGGCTCACGCCTGATCCTTGGTCTGGGTGGGATGACAATGGTTATCGTATTGGGTGGAGAGACCTTCGGTCGGGTGAGTGGCACGACACAACGGAACCATGAGGTCTAAGACAAACGATGCCAACCGTATAGCATGACCTAATACCGGAAAATCAGATCCACCATCAGGCGGTAATCTTCAATCATGTCTCTGCCCGAGACAGGGAATTCATAGGCAAAGCCAGCTTGGAATCCCTCGGTGAATTTGTAGCGCATACCTAACCCGACAGTCACGAGGCTGCGTCCTTCCACCTGGGTCGCCCCGATGTTCATCAGGTCGCCACCTTCGAAATTGACAGGCTGCAGACTGCCATTCTTGGTGTAATAGAACCAATTGACTTCCGCAAACGGATAGAACCGCTTGAAGAAACCATAATCGATGTGGGCACTGAGGAAGTAGAAGTCGGATGCACCGCCGGTGTAGCCGAAGCGGTAACCCGTCGACGCCAGGAAGTGCCAGTTTTGCAGGAAGCCTTGCCCGTAGCTCAAGTAGGGCACCACGCTGGCGCCATTACCCGCCAGTACACTGTTGCTGCCCACGGGAATTTCAAAGCTGACACCTGCAGCCAGCAGGGTTTCACTTCGGGTATCACGCAGGAAGGTGTACTTGGTACCAATCTGCAGATCGGTGATGCCAGTGCCACCGGAGTAGCCGTTGAGTGCGCCGTCGCCGGGGTTGACACTGGCTACACCCAGACGATGCAGAACCAGTGACCAGCGATCATTGATGCTGACACGGCCCTGCAGGATGAAGTCGTAGATGTTGCCACCCAGCATCAGTGGATTATCGCTAGGCGATCTCACATAGCTGAAGATGGTACGGAATTCAGTCAGAGACCGGGGATCTTCGAAGAAGGTCGGATTGGTCATGGGTGAGATGAAATCCTTGAATCCCTGATCGCTGCGTGCATCCCAGGTGCTGAAGGGGTGCGCGCCGCCCGGCTGCCCGGTGCCACAGATCTTGTTCCAGCAATCTTTGATCGGTTGATACCAGGGAGTGTTGGCGCCAGCAGGAGCCGGCGCACCGGGCGGTGGAGCACCGTAAGGTGGTGGAGCGCCATAAGGCGGAGGTTGAGAATAGGGAGGTGGAACACCTGCTGGTGCACCGCCTGCTGGTGCCTGTCCCGGAATTTGTCCACAGTTATATGCTTCTTCCGCAGCACTGGGACCTTGATAGCGGGTCAACATACTTGCAGGCCGATTATCAGGTGGAATGGCACCGGGAATATTCAACGTGGGGTCAGGCAGACTTTTCAGATCCTGATACTGTACCGTCTGATATTTCACTGCTTCGCGAGGCAAAGGTTGGGTGGCAAAAACCTGATAGTTTTCAACTGTTGTACTACGGGGTTTGCCGAGACGAATTCCCGTCGATTCGGAGGCAGGTACCTGCGAAACCGGCCGCCAGTCCTGGGCGGACAGGGTTCCTGCAAACAGCACGAGACAAAGGCATCCCTGCCAGCGATACATGATGATTTCCGAGGAGACGGTCTCTGTTCGTTCATCGACCAAGTCGCCTCCACTTTCACTGCAATATCTACAAACCAGAATTGATTCATCACTACAGTAGAACCATAAACGTTACAGTTTAACCAGATTGACAAAAAGACCCACGGACTGCAGTCCGTGGGCTTGTTTGATTTTTGATTCCATTAGAAATTGATCAGCACACTGTACTGGTACTTGATCGTCCGTTCCTCGGCTGGTTTCAGTGTCAAAGTCCAGGTGAGTTCATTACGTTTGTTGACCGTCCAGACGCCTTCTTCCCGAAGATCGATTTTCGGATCAGCATCGCCTGAGAGGTAATCGCCTGAAAACTGCCGTTTGATAATCATCTTTGCGTCTGCGGGGCGATGATTGCAGAGTCGCAGTTCGCCATTGACGGTGACCTTGCGGAAACGTCGTCCGCCGATGTAGATCACATCACGATCTGACACTCCCCCCTTTTCTGTCTGGTGCTCGTATTCCACATGACGAGCCCGGATGCTGAGTGCCTTGTTGACCCGCAGCGTGGCTTCTTCACCCTTGTTGGTCCAGAGCACGGAACGCTGGCCGCTGAAGTTGCCTGCAGTCATCACCATGGCTGGAGCGCTGGTCATGGGGAAAGGCAATGGGTTCTTGAACTTCAACGCATCCCACACATCATCCTGCAAAGCTTCTCCTGTAGCAGGATCAACTCGACGGCCCTGGTTGGTGGGGTTCCCCCATTCGTCGCGATTGTCGGGAATGGTCCAGTCAACAATGCGAACGTAGTCGGCATCAGCTTTGCCGGTAGCCATGGAGATTGCACTACCTTTCTTGAGTGAGCGTTTGCCGATGGAGTGGTAGTTGAGATCGATGGTGTCGCCGAGATTGGGAGCCACGGTGGGTGAAGCAGCGCCAGATTGACGTGGTGCATAACTGGCATTCTGGGTCAACATGGAATTATCAAACGATTGGCCACGAGCGTTGCCTCCCAGTTGCTGGAAGAACCGTGCCCAGGTTTGCTGGGCGGCCAGCGGCGAAATGACATTACTGAACTGCACGCTCGGATAGCCACTGATGAGGGACACCTCGGTATCGGAAAGCTCTGCCAGTTCATTACGGATGACGCAATGTTGCTCAATGGTCAACTTCTTGGGATCGGTCAAATCAACCTTATAACTCGGTGCCCACGATAATCCACTGGTGAGATAGCTGATCTGGGCAGTGTTTGCCTTCGCATCAGGCCCAGCTGTCAGAAGCAATACCGGCTTCTTCACCAGACGAGGTTGAGGCTGGCCGTCGATATCGAGAGCTGCGATGTCGTTGAAGTCAAAGTAGCTGTAACCCTTTTCGGTTTTGAGAATAAGGAAACGGCTGCCCTGAGTTGGTGGGCGATAACCTTCGTAGAGTGCGCTATCACCATCAGCATCTTCGTCTTCTTTGGGAATGCGTACCACTTTGCCATGAATGGGGTTCTTGTTGTTTCTGCCATGCACGGTAACGGTGAGATCAGCTAGCTCTTCCTGCAGGTTGATGCCGAAACCCTGCGAAGGCTTGGCAGGAGTATCGCGGGTTTCCACACGTGCTTCCAGTGGTGTATTGCTTTCGACCCAGAAGGTGCCGTGAATGGGTTCGGGAACATCCATCAGACGAAAAGTGCCGGTGCCATCGAGGGCAACCTGCCTTTTGACGACAGCCAGTCCATTCTTGAAGAGAGCTACGGAAGTGATTTTGCTGTTCACCGGTTTTTCTTCGAGCAACGGCTCACTGCCCAGGGCCAGCCCGAGCACACTGGAGCCGAGAAAGAGAGGAAGCACACATCGCAACATGGAACGCTCCTGCGGTTAGATGGTATCTACTGTAATGACGAGGGAGGGTGAGTGGTAGGTTGAAGGAACATCGGTATTAATTCATTCATTTGCAGTATGGAAGCCAGCAGACTAAAATGTGATTCGCCTCAACGAAATTCATGCTGCTCCAGACACCTTTGGCATACTTTATGATCGATGATTATCCAACCTGCAATCAAACTTATGTTACCCTTTGCATCTACCCTGTTAATTACGAGCCGGAGGTTGTGACCCAAAGACTCGGTATTCAACCCACTGAAACTCAGGTGAAGGGCACCGTTTTGAAACCGGCAGCAAAAATTTCACCTACTGCTGCTCTTCATGGCTGGTTTTTATGCAGTAAGGGGCTTGTCGATTCAAGAGATATCAGAAATCACTTGCATTGGCTCCTGCAACAACTCTCGGACAAATCAGTTGAACTAAATCGACTCAGGCAAGAAAACTGCAGAATGTGGATCTCGTGTTACTGGCTATCCAAGGATGGACAGGGAGGCCCGATATTATGTCCTGAACTGATGGGGCAGATGTCGCAACTTGGCTTGGAGATTGGCTTCGATTGTTATTAATCATCCCAGTTTCTCAAACTGTTTGATCCTGACCGGGCTTGAGTGCGGAAATCTGGCGACGATTTCGAGCTGTCCACCCATCGCCTCAATGTACGACCGCAGCGTACTGACATACATATCTGTACGGCGTTCCAGTTTGGAAACTGCAGCCTGTTTCACTCGAAGCTTTCGTGCCAGAGCAGTCTGTGATCGCTGATGAGCTTCGCGCAGTTCGCGCAACGAGCGTTCACTTGCAATTAACTCATCAGATCGCGCACGTATTTTTGCCTGCGTGGATTTAGGTAATTGATTTATCAGGTCTGAAAGTCGTTTCGCCATGTTATTTTCCTTTCTCACGATGCATGGATCGTAAATGTTCATCCATTCGCTTGTCAGCCAGCGGGATATTTGCCTTGTACCATCTTTTGTTGCCACGTTTATTTCCGCCTAACAGCAGGATGGCACGTCTGGCAGGATCAAATGCAAACAACACTCGAAATGGATCACCACCCTGCTGTATTCGAAGTTCTTTCATGTTGGAATGTCTAGACCCTTTGACAGTATCCACATAAGGCCGCCCCAGCGTTGGTCCAAATTCGGCAAGCAATTCCGCATGCGCCAGGACATTCACCTGAACAGCTTCCGGCTGCACCAGCAGCCAGTTATCGAATGCTTCATGAGTAATGATACTCCATGCCATGTATCCATCATAATTCCATCGAAGGAATATGTAAAGGCCATCTAAAGATCTGGTGTTTTTCCTCCAATTCCTTGTTCGTCTCATGTTGAGACGCCCTGAGACAATCTGAGACACCATGAGACACTTTAACTGCACAGATTGAGACTAACTGTCTTTATGAACACATTGTAACTATACGTATGCTCTTTACCACACGGCATTTCTTACGGTACTAAGTGGTTTACTTCACTTTACCGAGGAGCAGGTCATGTCGTGGTGGGAACCTCTTGCAGCTTACTGGAGTCGTAAACGCCTGGAACGCTTGTGTACCGAGCAGGCAATTCGCCTGATTGAATCTCAGCCGGCTGCAGCCATCGTAGATGATGATGCTGACCGCTGGCAGCTTCTCTCCACCACCAAAGCAACCGTCGATCAAACCTCGACACGCGACAAAGCCCGGCTGCTGACCGAACGTAATCCCTTTGCCCGCAACGCACTCATGCTGTATCGCCATTATGTCGTTGGCACTGGCATGCAGCATGAAGTAGTAACCTGCCCCACCGGAAGCTGTTCACCCGATGCCGCCATCCCTCATGATTCCACAGTCATTGCTCTGGCTGGTCAGCTCTGGCGTGAGTTTCTGACTGCCAACCAGTGGGATACCGGCAACCGTCGCGACTGGGAATTCTGCCAGCGTACCTGGCGCGATGGGGAATGTTTTCTCCGGCTGTTCCGCCAGTCTACCTGGCCGCCTCAAGTGCATTTTGTTGATCCGGAACGCATTGCTGCTGATCCCGTGACGGGTTTGCCTGATGAGGGCATTGTCACGCAGGAGCACAATGTGGAAGTGCCCCTGGCATATCGCGTGCAACTGGATGAATCGCGTTTTGAAATGGTGCCTGCTGATCGGATGCTGCATTGCAAGATTGGCGTCGATGCCAACGTGAAGCGCGGTCTGTCGATCCTCACTCCAGCGATCGATGCCCTACAGAAGTATCAGAGCTGGCTCGATGTGGAGTTGATCCATCGCAAGGTAGCCAGTTCGATTGTGCTGATACGCAAGCATACAGGCAATCATCATGCAGGTGGCGTTCCTGGGTTTGCGGACTGGGCGGCAGCAGGCAGCCCGACTCCCGGCCCGCTGACACCACAGCAACGGCGAGCCTTGCTCCAGCCCGGCACGATGATTGATACGCAAGGCTACGATCTGCAGTATCTGTCCCCCGATTCACATTTCGATGATGCCAGCATTCTTGGCAGACGGTTGCTGCTGGCTGTTGCAGCGGGCACTGGTCTGCCTGAATTCATGCTGACTGCTGATGCCGCCAACGCCAACTACAGCAGCACGCTGGTGGCGGAAGGCCCAGCGGTCAGGCTGTTTGCCAGTTGGCAGGCGTTCTTTATCGGCCAATGGCAAGCACTCTTCCGCCTCGTGATGCAGGAAGCGGTGCGACTGATGCAACTCCCTGCCAATGCTCTGCCTCATCTCCATGTCACTATCACGCCTCCCGCGGTGGCGGTCCGCAATCGCAAGGAGGAAGCCGAGGCGGATGCGATCTATTTCGACCGCGGCGCACTCTCGCGACGGGAACTGGCACGTCGTGATCGCGTGGACCCCTCCACCATGGAGCGGGAGAAGCAGGAAGAATCAAATTTCCCCTCACCCCTGACCCCTCTTCCCTGACACCTCGAAAGGACAACTGCGATGAATTCCCGTCCAGCTAAACTCTGTCGGGCCAGACCCTGCTTGCCTGCAGGCTCGACTGTCTTGCGTCAAGACAAACGACCAAAACACATCATGAAACGACGCCATGAAGCAGGCGATGGCGTCAGATACATCCGTTGCGGTGGAGGCTACCGGGTGCTCCGCCGTTATCAACTTCCCGGCGATGATCGAAACAAATAACCCAGGAGGATCTATCCATGCAGGTGAAAGAGAAACCAGCCAGGCTGGAAACGCTGCGACATGCTTCTTACCAGATCATGTCCGAAGCTGTTGCTGAGCGTAACGAACGGCTGGTACGCAATGTCGTACTGCTCGGCACACAAAGCAGAAATGGGTATCGCTACAGCCAGGCTGCGATGCAGTCAGCGATACCGCTCTATGAAAACCGCCCGGTCTTTCTTGATCATGCTGAGGAGCATCATGCTCCGATGCGACGCCGATTGCGAGATTATGCCGGCCAGGTGCTGTCGCCCCGTTTTGAAGAAGGCAAACTGCGAGGCGACCTGCGACTGCTCGGGCCGCATACGTCCTGGCTGTTCGATCTGATGGAAGCTGCACCGCACGATATCGGCATGAGCCACGTGGTGCTGGGACGACGCAGTGCCCAGAGCCAGGAAGTGGAACACATCGAGCGGGTGGTGTCGGTAGATATCGTGGCATTCCCAGCCACCACACAATCATTTCAGGAAGGGGACAACGGTGAAGGCAGTATTCAACAACTACTGCAACAGTCATCGCTGCCAGCCTTGTTACGCACGGCTTTTATTCGTGAAGCGTTGGCGATGCATCCGGAACCTGCCCAGTTGCTGAAGCTGCTGGAAGAATGGGCAGCGCTGCTGGATCGCGATGTGTCGCCATCTTCGTTGAAACGCACTGTTCCTGAAGGGATTAACGCCGGTGCGAAACAAGCACTGATGCGTGCAATTCGCGGGTAATGTTCCTCCACGGACTGCTGCCCGTGGTTTTTAGTTTTCGACATTTTTTATCACAAGGAGTCATCATGATTCGACAGGATTTACGAGCGCTCAGGCATTCGATGGGGCCTCGCGGGTTCTATGAATGTGTCCAGAACCTGCTCGATACGCGGGAATTGTCCCCCGACGATTTCAGCCTTCGGCAACTCTGGGAAGCCTGTGTCGGGCCAACTGCCCAGACGCTACCCACGCTGGCAGCCCGGCAACGAGTCTACGTTGCTGAGATCGATCAACTGAATGAGCCACTCAGCGAAGCTGATCTGGGAATTAACCTGTTTCAGACGGTCACGGGAGCCGTCATCGCCCGTCGGGTGATGGATGCCTACGACCAGGCAGCAGGCATTGGCGATCAACTGGTTACACTTGAACGGTCTTCCGTACGGTCGGAACGTATCCCAGGTTTCACAGCACTACAAGGGCCACGTGAAGTAAAAGAGGGCATGCCTTACGAGGAAGCGAGCTTTGGCGACAAGTTTGTCAGCACCGTGGAGAGCAAGAAAGGCCGGCTGCTTTCCATCACGGAAGAAGCCGTGCATTTTGATCAGACGAATGAACTGCTGAGGCGTGCCGCCCGGTTGGGTGAAGCGACGCGTGCTGAGCGAGAGAAGACGATTGTGCGGGGAGTGGTGGATGCTGATTACAACGCCACGCTGAGCACTGGTGTTTATCGCCCTTCGGGCACACTGCAGGAACTCTATCCCGATAATGCTTCCCTGCTGAATGTGATCGGGCCGGAGAACACCGCGGAAGGTTTTGACGCTGCGGTGCCACTGACTGATTGGACCTCGCTGGCTTTACCTTTGCAGTACCACGCGGTCTATGTCAAGGATGATCGGCATGGGCCGGAAAGTGGTGAGCCGATAGCCTGGCAACCTCGCATTCTGCTGGTGCCCAAGTCGCTGGAAATCAGGGCGCTGCAGATCGTCAATGCCACACTGGTTCCCGCGACATCGGGTGGCACTGCATTTGGGGGTAATCCTCTTCGCGGCGCGTTCACCGTACTGGCTTCCGCTTATCTCGATCAAATCAGCACCAGCGATTGGTATCTGGGTGATTTCTCCCGGCAGTTCATCTGGAAGGAAATCTGGCCGGTGCAGGTGTTCCGGCAAAGTGCTCAGGATGGTGATGGTTTTGACCGCGACGTCGTGGCCCGTTTCAAAGTGCGATACTTCGGTGGCATCAATGCTCTCGATCATCGCTTTGTGCTCAAGATGATCGGGGAAGAGGAAGAGTAATTTATTTGGTTACTGGTAACCGTGCCACACTCCGACGGTACTCCGTCGGGGTGTGCACATCACCCGCAACCACACCTCGGCTGAGTACAGCCGAAGTGTGGCACAGTTTTTTGTTCACATTGGAGTACACATGCCCACCGCACTGGATGAATTAAACAGTTCGCCACGCACTGCTGCTCAACTGCACGGACTGATCGAGAAGATTGATCTTCTGGTTTTGCAAATACTGGAAGATGAACACCCCGATGCTGGTGCCAGCTTTCGCATAGGTGATCGCTCGGTGAATCGAACAGAATATCTCGCCTGGCTGCTGAAGGCCCGCTCGGAATACGTGAAGGAACTGTCACGTCTTCCAGCTTGGGAGACGACCACGCTGGTGCCTGCATCGCGAGGTGTTTTATGAGCAGCCCATGGTCGATTCTGAAAACGCCTGTTTCAGCGGAACAACTAGCGGTGCATGGAGGCAGCCCGGCCAGCACGATGACCCTGGAAGGGACCGTTCGCCGGGCCGAAGTGATTGAGACCTTCGGCATCGGTGGAATCTTGCCTGCAGCAGGTGCCCGGTTTGGTGATCCTCTCATTCTCGATGGGGTTACCATCTGGATTGAAGGGTATTTCCCGACGGATGAGATGGGCGAGCCGGTGGTGATGGAACGGGGTCAGATCATCACCACCTGGCAGGCGCTCTACGAGAAGCTGCTGAGTGAAGACTTTGAATTCTTTCTGCACTATGTCCCCGGCGATGAACCGCTGTTTCGCAAGTACCTGGAAGTGAACACGGTGCTGCTGCGAACCGGCTGGGCTGATGCCCTGGGGATTCCCTATCAACTGGCTGCCATCACCAGCAACCACTCGGTTTCACCCAGTGAGCCGGGTGAGTTGTAACACTTTTCACAAGGAGAAATTTCATGAGTATGCGACACCGTTATGGCCAGCAGATGATTGTCCGCGTGGCGGTTGATTCTGCAACCGCGATCAGCATGGGCGATCTGCTGATTCTGGATACCGATGATGCCAAACCTGCCAGCAGTGAAACCTGGAATACCGATCTGGGTACAACATTGTCCAATTTCAATAACCGCTTTCTGGGTATTGCCCAGGCGGATCATGCCGCCAATAGCGGAGCTGTGCTCGATTTCCCGGTCGATATTTCGCCGATGTCGGTTTATGAAATGGACTGCGATGCTGAGACGCACGAAGTGGGCGATATGCTGACACTGATCAAAGCCAGCGGCAACGCGCTGGTGCCTAACCAGATGAAGAAGACCAGCACGGCAGGGCATGCCTGCGCCCGCTGCGTTCGGCGTAATCCGACAGCCCAATCGCGCGTGATGGTGCGGTTCCAGACTTCGTATTGGGGAGTGAATGCGGCAGGGAGCCAGTAAGTTTTATTTTCATTCCAAGACCCGCCAGTTGATCTGGCGGGTTGTTTTTTTAGCAGCAAATGACAATAACAATAGATGTTATCTATTGATATGTCGGTACTCAATACACGATATTGCGTCTGGAGGCTATCTCATGGATACTCTGAATATTTCCTTGCCCAAAGTGTTGAAGCGGTACGTCCAACAAAGAGTCAGGCATGGGGGCTACGGCAACACCAGTGAATATGTGCGTGAACTGATCCGCACTGAGCAGAAACAGCGTGCCCATGCAGAGTTAGAGGCTATGCTGCTGGAAGGAATTCAAAGCGGGCCGGCCACCGAAATGACCAAAGCTAACTGGAATAAACTGCGAGAGCGGCTGAAATCCAAAGCAAAGCAGCAAAAAAGGAAATAGTAATCGGTTGATCTGTCATGGCCTATCGATACATCAAGAAGTCGCCGCAGGCTTTTATCGACTTGGAAGACATATCAATTTATCTCCTGTTACATGCCAGCCTGAGAACCGCTGAGCGATTTCTTGAATCAGCAGAACAGACATTCACGAAACTCGCTACGATGCCCGGCATGGGTTCTCATTTTGAATCTCCACTGTTAAACTGGTATCCGCACCATGACCATTAAGGGGTTTAAGCGATACATGATCATGTATCGTGAAATCCCAAAAGGAATTGAAGTGTTACGTGTGATTCATGGTTCAAGAAACTGGCAGGAGGAAGTAGAGAGATAGGTGAGCATTCTTCATTTCATCCAACAAAAACAACAGCCATAATTCAATCTTCCTGCCCAATCAGCGAACAAATGAATAGCTTAGCACTGACATTCCTTCCGACTGGATGAACCATGTCCAAGTTCATGATTCCTGTTGCGCTGTTTCTAACCTGCACGCTGCTGGCCATCGGGCAGGATGCTGCACCTGTTGTGCCTAAGGCAGGTAACGTGAAAGACCCGGCTGATCTGGAAGCCTTCTTCGATGGTGCAATCCGGGTGCAGATGGAAAAGAAACATATTGCCGGGGCGGTGGTCGCGGTAGTGGCTGATAACAAGGTGGTCTTCACCAAGGGGTATGGCTATGCCGACATCGCGGCACGTAAGCCAGTTGATCCGGAGAAGACGATGTTCCGTATTGCTTCCATCTCGAAGCTCTTCACCTGGACTGCGGTGATGCAACAGGTGGAAGCGGGGAAACTCGATCTGAATACGGATATCAATCGTTATCTGAAAGAAGTCACGATCCCAGCGACGTTTGATCAGCCGATTACATTGAAGAACCTGCTGACGCATACCCCTGGTTTTGAAGATTATGTCATTGGCCTGTTTGCCAAGGAGCCGGACAAGCGGCCATTGGGAGAGATTCTGAAAACGCAGATACCGGCGCGCGTCAGGCCGCCGGGCACGCTGGCATCGTATTCGAATCACGGCACGGCTCTGGCTGGTTATGTCGTGGAATGTGTTTCCGGCCAGCCTTGGGAAGAGTACATCGAGCAGAAGATTGTCAAGCCGCTGGGGATGACGCACACGCTGATCCGTCAGCCTGTCAAGGAGCAGTTGCCTGCTGATCTTTCCAAGGGGTATGAGTGGAAAGGTGGACAATACGTAGAGAAGGGTTTTGAGTATGTGCCTGCCGGACCAGCCGGGTGCATCAGTGCCTGTGCAGCTGATATGTCAAAGTTCATGCTGGCTCATCTGAACAATGGTAAGCTGGGAGAAGCATCGATACTCAAGCCGGAAACCGCCAAGCAGATGCGGGAGCCTTTGTTTCGCCATGTGGAGAAAGTCAGTCCGATGGGGTATGGGTTCATTGAAGAGAAGCACAACGGCCTGACGCTGGTAGGGCATGGGGGCGATACGATTTATTTCCATTCATCGCTGCAGATGATTCCTGAAAAGGGAGTGGGTGTTTTTCTTTCTTACAACACCACCACCAGTGCGGGTGAACGGGAAGCGGTGATCGCAGCGTTTATGGATCGCTATTTTCCTGTGGCGTTGCCTGCACGAAGCAAGAGTGTTGCCGGGTTTGCTGAGCGTGCCCGGCAAATCGCGGGAGAGTATGGCAACACTCGCCATTCGCATACGACCATTACCAAGATTGCAGCTCTGATGATCGGAACCAACGTCTCGGTGAATAGCGATGAGACGATTACCATTGGTGGCGGCGACAGTGCCCGGCGTTATGTAGAAGTGGAGCCTTATCACTTCAGAGAACTCGATGGTTCTCGTGAAGTGGTCTTTCAGACGGACAGTCAGGGCAACGTTGTTCATCTGTTTACGGGTAACGGTCCTTTTTCATCCGCCATCAAGCGGAAGTGGTATGAGGAGAGCCTGGTGCAGGGTGGAGCACTGGGAGTCTGTGCAGCACTGTTTCTGACGGCGATCCTGGTCTGGCCAGCGGTAGGATGGAACCTGCGACATGTTAATACAGCCCCAGTGTTGCGGTCAGGCTTCTCAGCTTTTCTGAGCTGGATGGGCTGGATTATGTCACTACTGATCCTGGTGTTTGCCGGTGCGCTGGGAATGAGCCTGGCTGATCCCGATGGCATTGTGTTTGGACTAACTCCCACGGTGAAATGGCTGATGCTGGTACCGCAGGTGATTGCGGCGCTGGCAGGCATCACACTACTGGGAGCGCTTATTGCCTGGGGCATGCGATACTGGCGTTTCCTGGGGCGACTGCATTATACATTAGTAGCCCTGGCCGGCGCGGGTTTTGTGTGGTTCCTGTATCACTGGAACCTGCTGAGTTGGGGAATGGGTGATTTGAAGCTGTAACAGGCACCATGAAAATCCACCAGTGACTGGTGGATTTTCATGGTAAGTATTTATGGCGTATTCCGCAGCCAATGCGGTGCAGCACCGGGTTTAGCGAGTTCCGCCAGGGGCACCGCTTCCACCTGCGAGCCGAGGGAATAGCGTTTGTCTCCCGGATAGACGATCAGCAGCTTGTCCAGTTTCAGATCTTCCAGGGCGATGTGCATGGAAGAAGTCAGGGTTGGTGCATCACGCCGTTTGCATTCCACGCCGATGCGTTTGCCTTTCTTGAACAGGAGCAGATCGAGTTCGGCGCCCTGGTGCGTGGCCCAGTAATAGGCTTGTTCGGGCTGCACCGCCTTGATGATCTCTTCCACCGCAAAGCCTTCCCACGATGCGCCGATCTTGGGATGCAGTTCCAGTTGATTCCGGCTTTCTATGCCCAGCAGCGCATGCAGCAGACCGCTGTCGCGAATGTAGACTTTCGGGGCTTTCACCTGTCGCTTGCTGAGGTTTTCATACCAGGCTGGCAGTTGCCTGATCATGAATACGCCAGAGAGCAGATCGAGGTAACGGCGTACGGTGGATTCCCCAACGGCCAGGGCACGAGCCAGTTCTGCTCCGTTCCAGATCTGGGCATGGTAATGAGCAATCATGTTCCAGAAGCGATGCAGGGTGATTGCAGGAATCGTAATGCCCAACTGGGGCAGATCGCGTTCGAGAAAAGTCTGAAGAAACTGTTTGCGCCAAATCACGGAATCGGTTTCTCTACGGGCAGCGTAAGAAAGAGGAAAACCGCCACGCAGCCAAAGGCGATCCATAGCGGATGATCCCAGATCAGCAAGACGTAGTCCTTCGAGGTAGACCGTTTCCAGACGACCGGCTAGCGATTCAGACGATTGCTTCAGCAATTCAGGTGATGCGGACCCCAGAATCAGGAACCGGGCCGGCAGGGGCTTGCGGTCAGCCAGCACTCGCAACAGGCGAAACAGCTCCGGGCGATGCTGGATTTCATCCAGCACCACCAGGCCCTTCAGTGGACGCAGTGCCGTATCGGGTTCGGAAAGACGAGCCAGGCTGACAGGGTCTTCCAGGTCAAAATAATTGGCGGAACGGGGGGAAACCAGTTGCCTTGCGAGGGTAGTCTTGCCACACTGGCGCGGGCCGAGAATGGCCACCACCCGGCTGCGACGCAGGGCAGCTTTGAGCAGTGCCATATCTGTGGGACGATTAATCATGACAAATGATATACCATGAAATTCCACCAGTCAATGGTGGATTTTCATGGTACTGTAAAATCAACTAAACAGCCCTTTCAAACATCCGTACATCCCTTCCGGGGTTTTCTCTTCATCCAGGTAGAGTCGATAGTAGGCCGTTTCGTCATCCACTACCCGCAGCCGATTACCTGGAATTCGACTTTGATTGGGCAACTCCGGTACCGGGCCGCTGAGAGCAGCCAGCTTGTCGATCCTGTTGCGTTGACGATATTCCAGCACCAGGTCTTTGCCTTCCAGGCGGATGTGGGCAACGCTCCATTTCGCTGCCAGGATTCGCAGTTCATGCATCTTGATAAGATTGGTAACGGGTTCAGGCAACGGGCCGTAACGGTCTGCCAGTTCGTCCTGAAAGTCAGCCAGCCGATCCAGTGATTTGACTCGCCCCAGACGGCGATAGACTTCGATCTTGGCTTTTTGGCCTTCCACATAACTGGCAGGTAGAAACGCAGGCCAGGGCAGTTCCACCGTCACTTCGATCATCTGCCTGACTGGTTGCTTTTTCGCCCGTCGCACTGCTTCTTCCAGTAACTGGCAATAGAGTTCGTAGCCGACCGAGGCAATGTGTCCGCTTTGCTCAGCACCTAGAATGTTACCAGCTCCGCGTATTTCCAGATCGCGCAGAGCGATCTTGAACCCCGCACCCAGTTCCCGGAATTCCTCAATGGCCTTTAATCGCTTGGCGGCAATGTCGGTCAATTTCCTGTTTGGATCAAGAAGCAGGTAACAGTAAGCACGGTGCTTGTACCGCCCTACTCTGCCTCGCAACTGATGCAGATCCGCCAGGCCATATCTATCAGCATCATCAATGAAGATGGTATTGGTGTTGGGGATATCCAAACCGCTTTCGATGATGGTGGTAGCCAGCAGGATATCAGCCTGGTGTTTGACAAACTGGATCATGACCTGTTCCAGTTCGCGTTCGTTCATCTGGCCATGGCCTATGAGGATGCGGGCTTCGGGAACAATCTGCTGCAGGCGATGGGCCACAGCTTCGATGTCGAATACGCGGTTATGGACAAAGTAAATCTGTCCTTCGCGTGCCAGTTCCCGGCGAATGGCATGCCGCACCAATTCGGGATCGAATCGACAGATGCGCGTTTCAATGGGCATACGACCCTGAGGCGGCGTCTCCAGATTGGAAATATCGCGAATGCCCAGCAGCGACATGTGCAGTGTTCGCGGGATCGGCGTCGCGGTCATGGTGAGCACATGCACTTGCGAACGCAGTTTCTTCAACTTCTCCTTGTGTTCCACGCCAAATCGCTGTTCCTCATCAATGATCACCAGGCCCAGGTCTTTGAAGGTGACATCCTTACTGAGCAGGCGATGGGTGCCGACGGCGATATCGAGTTGGCCAGCGTTGAGTTGCTTGACCATTTCCTTCTGTTCGCCAGGCCGCCTGAACCGCGACAAGCAAGCAACCTTAAAAGGAAACGCAGCCAGTCTGGTGGAGAAAGTACGGTAATGCTGCTCGGCGAGCACGGTGGTGGGGACCAGCACAGCCACCTGCTTGCCTGCGTCCACAGCCTTGAAGGCGGCACGCAGAGCGACTTCGGTTTTACCATATCCGACATCGCCACAGAGCAGGCGATCCATCGGGTGGGGATGCTCCAGATCTTTTTTGACATCACCGATGGCAGTATGCTGATCGGGCGTTTCTTCGTAAGGAAATGCCGATTCAAACTCATTCATCCAGACACTGTCAGCCGGGTAAGAAAAACCTGGCAACGTAGACCGCTGTGCCTGCAGGTCAACCATTTCCGCTGCAAGATCGAGAACCGCTTCGCGGACTTTCTCTTTACGCTTGGCCCAGGTGGTACCGCCCAGCTTTGAAAGTTCCGGTGCGGTGTTGCCTCCACCTACATACTTCTGCACGAGGTCGATCTTGTCGGTAGGCACATACATCTTCGTGCCGGCGGCAAACTCCAGCAGCATATGCTCGCTGAGCTGACCTTTGGTATCGAGAACCTGCAAGCCCTTGTAGCGGGCAATGCCATGATTGACATGCACCACCAGATCATCTTCTGCGAGATCGAGAAAACTTTCGATAGCCCGCGTTTCATATTTACGGACTGAAATCCGATGCGAGGTGGCAGCTGCATCCCGACGAAAGAGTTCCTGTGCGCCGAGCACGGTCAATTGGCTGTTCACCAGTCGAAAGCCGGAACGGATGTGGCCGGGGAGCAATAAAGTGCTGAGTCCTGAAGAATCAGTCCTGAGTGCTGAGTCCTGCGTGCTGAGTGAAGTTGATGGGGCGTTCTTTTTTTTACTCTTCGAACTCTCCTCCTTGGTGGGGGCAGTGGAAGCAGCATTCAAAAGTTCGCTGAGCCGCTGTTGTTCTCCCTTGCTGGGGCAGGCAATGACTATTTCACCACTCAGCGTGGCCAGTTCTTCCTTAACCTTCGCTGCATCGCCACTGAAACGTTCGACCGATTCAATCTGCAGGTGGCACGTTGCTTCAGCTGAAATCGTGGGCAACGCGGTTATGTGAACACTCGGATGCGCAATCAGATGCTTGAATGTTGCATCAATGCTGAACAGGCCTTTGATGTCATCTACCCGTTCGAGAAAGACTTTGGCTTGTTCCCGCAGGTCAGCAGGCTCCACCAGAATAACAATCGCACCGGCAGGCAGATACCTGGTAAAAGGGACCGTGTCGCTTAAACCCTGTTGGGTGAATACCGTGACGTTGACATGATCTATTGCTTCCTGCGAACGTTGCGTTTCCGGAGCAAAACGGCGGATGCTGTCGATGATGTCGCCAAAGAATTCCAGGCGCACAGGCCGATCTGCATCTGCAGGGTAAATGTCAAGAATGCCACCCCGTTTGCTGAACTCGCCCGGCAATTCCACGACTTCAGTACGCGTATATCCCCCTTCGACGAGCCAGGTGATCAGAGATTCCAGGCGGACTTCATCATCCTTGACCAGTTCTCGCGATTGGGCAGCGAGTGCAGCAGGGCTTGGCACCGGCTGCATCATCGATGTGATGGATGTCAGGAAGAGGGGTGAGGGGACAGAAGTCAGGGGTGAGGAGGCAGTATTCTCCCCTCTCCCCTCTGGGGAGAGGGGTTGGGGGTGAGGGGATTCTATCTGAGCGGATGTTTGAAGCCCCAGGAGCGACTTCAAGACCTTGAGCCTGCCTCCAGGTTCATCGCGATCAGGCACTTCGACAGGGCGACAGCCCAGAAAGGTTTCCAGATCGTCGCTCCAGACATCAATATCGGTGGCATGTGCCAGGACGATGAGCGTGGGACCCGCATTCATTTCCGCCAGGGAAGCAGCAGACAGAGCAGCGGAAGAACCCCAGGCGCCATCGATGGTGCCTGCCCGGTTTTTTCTGAGCGCAGCCAACACATCAGCGAAGCCAGGGTGTTCCCTGAGCAGCGCTGGCAATTGTGTTAGCGACGTAATGCGTGATGCCATGCACTTTCCGGTGTAAACGGGTTGTGCTGTTATATGGGCAGGTTTCGTGAGAACCTACTGTCTGCGCCGTCCCAGTGCCAGACTCAACTTGCCGAAGAAGGGAGTGCTATTCACTTCCGGTGCGCGAACGCCTGCCGCCAGGGTGGCTGCCACCGCACAGGTACCTGCCATCTTGCCTGGCGCAGGCAAAGGCGATTTCTTCAGCACGGTATCATCGTAATGTAATAACAGGAGTTGATGCTGATCAGCAAACTCATCCAGCGCTGACTGTTGCTTGCGTCGGGCGGAGGCGGCCAGAGCCATGATACTCTGCAGGCTATATCCTGCACGTCGGCAAAACAGCCGTGCTGCTTCCTGCAAATCTTCCAGCAACAGTTCACGCCGACTGGCTATTCCCAAGGTTAAAGTGGGAGGCCGGAGGATGACCAGCCGATCCACCTCAGGCCGAGGTCCGATCAGTTGATCACTGATGATGACCAGTGGCGTGGCAGGATCGGGCTCACGAGGCACTTCATCTGTCATGCTGATGAAAGGAGGCAACTCCATCAGTTTTTGCCCGGCCTGCTGCACGATGGTAACGGTCTGCTCACGTTCAATCAGTTTTGAAATAATCTCCAGCGCCAGCGGATCGTCCGGCTTCCAGCTTCGTTGCGTGGCGTGGTGATGGAGGGAAAATGGGTTAGCCATTTTATCATTATACAGTTGAACTGCCGGTATCTCTGCGGATAGGGTGATGGCAGGCAGATTGCTTTCGGAGCTATACCATGATCTTCTACCGCGTCACCATCATTCTGCAGCCTGGCATAGAAAGCGAATGGGTAAACTGGATGCAGCAAGTGCACATCCCGGATGTACTCAAGACAGGCTATTTTGAACAGTGTCGAATGTTCCGTGAACTGGAAGCCAGTGAACCAACGTTTGTGATGGAGTACCAGTGCCGCTCGCTGGAAGATTATCAGCGCTATCGCGAGCAACATGCACCTGCCTTGCAGAAAGAACATACGGAGCGCTATGCCGGGCGATTTCGAGGCACCCGGCAACTGCTGGAATGTTTGTCAAGTTAATCTTCAGAACTGCTTCATCATTCCATCACATTTTGCTTGCATCGGCTTGGGCGATTTGTCTATAGTGTCGGCAGACAACTTGTGTTCAGGGAGGCGAGCCAGTGTCGACTACACCCAAAATTGCCGGTACGAAGTTCAAGAGCGGGCAGCGGTGGAATGTGGAACCAAAGTTGATGGAACATGGCACACCATTTCAGGAACGGGATCACCAGTATCAATTTCGCGTGATGGATAAGCAGACCGGCCAAACGGTCGCTGTGTTCCATCGTGAAGAAATTCGCACCACCTGCGGCCTGGTGTATACCGGCGTCAAGTCTGTGGAAATTTCCGATGACGATTCAGCCGTGCTGACTGAATTTGTCGATGGCCGCAAGGAGATGCATCCGCTGCCGGTGTAGATGATTACTGTGCAATTGACTCTTGAATCCTGCCGATGGAGGCAGGATTTTTGCTTCTCAGGATTGACCATTTTGATCACAGTTAGTTACTTTTGACTAAAAGCAATTCCAGGCTCATGGCATTGCAACTGCCCAGACAGTGAGATATGAGGCTCCATCGTAACCTTAAGACAACCAGTTTTCTACTCGAAGTCCTTGTACTTGGGCAAAGTCCCGCAAGTTGGCCGAAAGCAATAGTGCGTTCTGAGTCAGGGCAATGGAAGCGATCTTCAAGTCCATCGTGCCGATGCGAAGCTTATTTGCTTTGAGTTGTTCGAAAGCCTCAACTGCTGCGTCATCAAACAAGGCAATATGGTAATCCGAGTAAAACTCAAACAGCGTGGCTAATTCACGGTACGGAGCAATGTGGCGACGGACATGCCGTTCCCTTGCGATGGAAGCCAGCCAGCCACGGAGTTGCTCTTCGATAGTGATAATGGTGACGCCCAATTCGGTATCCGAAGGCAACGCCAAAAGCTTCGTCTTCAAGAATCGAGCACGCTCGTTATCAGTAAATTTCAAAATCGATGCGTGATCGGTATCAAGCAGAATCATGCATCCTGTTCCCCACGGTGTGCAGCTTCCCTGTCGGCTTCACGAATCTTGCGGCCTTCTTCGTCAATCTGTTTCATCAACTCACTGTCGCCAGCAATACCGAGCGATCGACGCCAGTCCTTCTTCCGCTCTTGTTTACTGAAGATAGCTGCTTCCAATGCTGCAACGCGATGGGCAAGCGATTCTAATGAAATGGGTTCATTCATCGGTTAACTCCAACATCAACCTTAATCATACCCATATTTGCAAGACAAGCCAAGCAGCGCGGTGATTCGCTGCCTCGATTATCCATGAATTGCAGCGGAGCTGATGCGATTGACTTTCAACTTACCTTGATGCAATGAGTTTGGACAAGCAAACATTAGCATTCTCCCCTGCCTCATGCTATCATGCTCCCATCTCTCAACTTACTGAAGAAGGAGACTCTCCATGTCTGCTGTTGCTGATGCTCCCAAAACCAAACGGCCCACTGTTCACCTGCCCCAGCGCAAGTTGCTGATCGATGGCAAACACCACGATGCCATGTCGGGGAAGACTTTTCCCACCGTGAACCCGGCTACCGAAGAAAAGATTGCCGATGTGCCCTATGCTGGCAAGGAAGATGTCGATCTGGCTGTGAAAGCTGCAACGCACGCTTTCAACGAAGGTGCCTGGCCCAAGATGGATGCCCGCGACCGGGGTCGGCTGCTTTACAAGCTCGCTGACCTTATTGAAAAGAACATCGACGACCTGGCTGCTCTCGAATCGCTCGACAATGGCAAGCCCATTCGTGAATCGCGGCATGGCGACTTGCCTCTGGTCATCGACTGTCTGCGCTATTACGCTGGCTGGGCTGACAAGATTCAGGGCGAAGTGGTGCCTGTCCGTGGAGGCAACTTCTGTTACACCAAGCGCGAGCCGGTGGGCGTTGTCGGGCAGATCATCCCATGGAACTTCCCCATGCTGATGACTGCCTGGAAATGGGGTCCTGCCCTGGCTGCTGGTTGCACCATCGTCATGAAGCCGGCTGAACAGACTCCACTGAGTTGTCTGCGCATGGGCGAACTGGCCATGGAAGCAGGCTTTCCACCTGGTGTCATCAACATCCTGACTGGCTTTGGCGACACTGGCTCGGCCCTGGTGCAACACCCAGGCGTCGACAAGATCGCCTTCACCGGCCACACCGATACCGCCAAGATCATCATGAAGGAATCAGCTGCCACGCTCAAGCGGCTGACTTTCGAACTGGGCGGCAAGAGCCCGAACATTGTCTTTGCTGATGCTGACCTGAACGAAGCAGCAGCGGGCGCGTTCCTGGGCATCTACCTCAACCAGGGGCAGTGCTGCTGTGCAGGCTCTCGCCTGTTCGTGGAAGAGAAGGCTCACGATCAGGTGGTGGATATTCTGCAGAAGAAGGCCAAAGCTCATCGCGTGGGCGATCCGTTCGATATCGCCACCGAGCAAGGCCCGCAGATTGATAAGGATCAGTTCGACAAGATCATGCACTACATCGACGCTGGCAGGAAGCAGGGCGCCAAGTGCCTGGCGGGCGGCGAACGGCAAGGGGACAAAGGCTTCTTCATCAAGCCGACCATCTTTGCTGATGCGAAGGATGATATGGACATCATGAAGGAAGAAATCTTCGGCCCGGTGCTGAGCATCACACGGTTCAAGGATGTGAGCGAAGTGATCAAGCGTGCCAACGCCACCAACTACGGTTTAGCCGCAGCAGTGTGGACGAAGGACATCAACAAGGCTCACCGCATTGCTGATGCAGTGCGAGCGGGCACTGTCTGGATCAACTGTTACGACGCCTTCGACGCCGCCGCCCCATTCGGTGGTTTCAAACAAAGCGGCCAAGGCCGCGAGCTGGGCGCCAAGGGCCTGGATGCGTATACCGAGACGAAGACGGTGGTGATTAAGTTGTAACACTCTTACTCCCCTCTCCCTCCCGGGGAGAGGGGCCGGGGGTGAGGGGTATCCTTTTTCGTATTAAACCCGATGAGAACCTACGCCTGCATTGCAGCCCCGAAAGGGGCGACCAGCCAGTAGCCAGGGGTGACCGAAGGGAACCCCTGGTAAGAGTTCCAAAAAGAATTCTCCAGGCACCCTGAAGGGGTGTGCATCTCCGGACTCTAGTCTGCTCCATATAGCTTTGCACTCCTGTTTCAGTTACAATTCGCCGCCTATGAAACAATCTACTGTTCCAACAATCAACGAAGTCGACTTCTGCGGAAAGATGGCGACTGCAGCGACTACATTCTTTGCTAACAACCCAGGTCGATGCCCATTTATAGAAGCTCGGATTGAAGGTTTAGGCAGCAGTAGAAGCAAAAACGCACGAAAAGATCTGCGTTTCTATGGCCCAAATCAAAAAATCCTACTCACTGGTGAAGTAAAGTTACCAGGTAACACCAGCGCGTTCGATTCAAAGGTGGTAAAGGATGCTCACGACAAAGCAGAAGAGGCGATAGTCCAGTATTTCTTTACTTGGGATGTTAACACCTTTGTGCTATGGGATCGTTCCCAATGGAAAAAGCCGCTTCTGGAACGACGAATGAAGGTCTGGCAATTACGGCTTAACCTAGCAAGCCCGCAAGAAGTCGCCCGAACCGAATCACTTGACCACATTGAAAAACGATTTCTTCCGGATCTTCTACTTGATCTATCCGACATAGTATCTGGCCTCAAGCGTGACTGGGCCTTGCCTCAGGACGAAGTCTTCCTGCGTTCATTGGAAAGTCATCTTGAATGGCCAGTGGCACTTCTGCGATTACACCTTCACCAGAAAACAGAGACTGATAAAGGATTCGATTTACGACTCCAAGAGTGGATGGTTACCAACGATCTTCAGGTAAGACGAACCCAGCCGGATGAATGGAGAAAAGCGCTCGATACTGCTGCGCGATCGCTAGCCTATATCTGGACGAATCGACTTATTTTCTACAAAGCGCTGCGCGCACGTTTTCCGGAATTGCCCAAACTCGAACTTGGGTCCAACATCAAGAACAAGCAGCAAGCATTGAGAAGACTTGATGATCTGTTTACGAAAGCTGCAAAACGCAGTGGCGATTATGAATCGTTGCTGTTTCCCGAAACACATGACTGGGCCAATGAATTGGTTTTTGTGCCCGAGGGTTCAGTTGATGCCTGGCGTGGTTTTCTTCGAGGTATTGAGAGTGTCGACTTCCATGAAGTCTCATCAGATGTTATCGGGCTCATCTTTCAAAAGCTGGTCAGCCCTGAAACCCGTCATCGCTATGGACAGCATTTTACCGGTCCTGATCCAGTCGATTTGATCAACTCGTTTTGCATCCGTAAAGCCGATGCAAAAGTTCTTGATCCCGCCTGTGGTTCTGGTTCATTCCTCGTGCGCGCTTATTACCGTAAGCGTGCTATGAACTCCAGACGCTCTCACGTGGACATGCTGGGTGATCTCTTCGGATGTGACGTTTCTTTGTATCCGGCTCATCTGGCAACGCTCAATCTGGCAGCCCGTGAAATCAACGACGAAGCGAATTATCCGAGGATTGAACGGCGTGACTTTTTCGACATCAAGGCAGGGAAGCCTTTCTGTCACATCCCTGAACAACCAAGTGGTGAACAGGTTGCTATTAAACTGCCTGAACTCGATGCTGTCGTCGGCAATCCCCCTTATGTTCGACAAGAGAAGATTGCCAAGAAAGATAAGCCAAAGTATGCCAAGGTTGTTGATGACGCATTCAAGGGCACTGAACTATCCGGGCGGGCTGA
Organism: Planctomycetia bacterium; assembly: GCA_016795155.1. Classification (NCBI taxonomy): domain Bacteria; kingdom Pseudomonadati; phylum Planctomycetota; class Planctomycetia; species Planctomycetia bacterium. The sequence goes on from JAEUIE010000054.1 coordinate 45,704, forward strand.
CTTACATTGTTATTTCTGGCCCCATGCAGCCAGGTTTTTGAAAGAAGGGGCAGCATTCGGATTCCTGACCAGCGGGCAATGGCTGGATGTTGATTATGGATTTGATTTACAACGATGGATTCTCAAGCATTTCAAGATTATTGCCATTATGGAGAGTTCCACCGAACGATGGTTTCCCGATGCACGGGTGAAGACTTGTATTACGATTCTTGAACGATGTAGTGATGAGGCAGATCGTCGGAAGAACACTGTACGCTTCGTCCGTTTCGAGAAACCCCTGGCCGATATCATTGGCAAACCTGCAACGGGTGGTGTTGGTGAAGAAGCGGAAGACCAGGAGCGAATCCGACAACAGGCCGTTGATCGAGTTCGTGATGCTATCGAACGGTCAACCCGCAATTGTCACGATGACCGGTGGCGAATACTGGTTAAACGACAAGGAGACTTATGGGATGATGGGGTTAGAGTCGGGGCTATCCTCAAGGATGTTCCAGTCGACGAATCAGATGAAGAGGATGATACAGAACAGAACAGCGAGAGTTTATCCAAGTATGCCATCGCAGCCGAAGGCGATTATGCTGCAGGAAAGTGGGGCCGTTACCTGCGTGCTCCTGATTTGTATTTCGAAATCATGGAGAGAATTAAGGGCCGCCTTGTACCGTTGGGACAAATAGTGGACATTCGATTTGGTGTGAAGACCGGCTGCGACGCGTTCTTTATGCCCAAGGATGTTACCGATTACTTACTTGAACAGTACCCCAAAGAGAACGTGTTCCTGGATGCTGTTGGAATATCTCGAAAGAAAGTATCCAATGGCTCATTAAAGATCATTGAAGATGGCGACGGAACCTATCATCCAATCGAACCCCAATTTATTAGGCCTGAAGTTCACAGCTTGATGAAGGTAGATAGACCAGTTGTTAGAGAGAACGATCTTGATCGCGTTGTGCTATTGGTCAAATCTCCCTTATCGGCGATCAAAGGCACGTTTGCCTATCGATATGTGAAATATGGAGAGCAAGCGACCTACGCCAGTACGAAGAGCAAGGCTGTGCCTGTACCTGAACGTTCGACCTGTGCTGCTCGTGATCCTTGGTACGACCTAACCAAACTTGTCAATCCTGGGTTTGCATTCTGGCCTAAATCTCAACAATATCGGCACATAATTCCTGCAAATCCGAAAGAGTTAGTGTGCAACTGTAATCTTTATGATTTAGGGGCGAGAGAGTTGAACAAGCAAGATCAACAAGTGCTTGTGGCCATAATTAATAGCACGCTGATTGGTTTGTTCAAAACTTTCTATGGTCGGTATGCAGGCACAGAAGGCAATCTCAAAACCGAAGTAATCGACGTGAATTTGATCGAAGTTCCTGATCCGCGCGGCGTTGATAACCGTATCGGGGAGAGACTGAAAGCAGCTCTGAGGTCAATATCAAGTCGAGTCGTTGAAGGCTTGGTAGAGGAAGAACTAAAAGAATGCCATACATATCAACGCGCAATTGAATTATCCAAACGACCGATCACACTTCCTGAAGAACTTAAACAATCTGACCGTCGTGAACTAGATGATGCTGTTTTTGAACTGCTTGGTGTAGCTGACCAAAAAGAACGATCCGCCCTTGTTGATCGCCTGTATGAAGAAACGACTTTGCATTTCCGCGATGTACGAGTCACTGAAATCCAGAAGATGGAGGACCGGCGTAAAGGCGGTAGCACCAGATTTGGCATCACCGATCAAGCTGCCGACGTCTGGGATGCATTAGACCTTTCCGATATGACTCCATTGACTGAGTGGGTTACCGATCAGGCAGCCGATGAATGGGAAGTTATCAATATTCCAAGTGAGCGCCCGGTCTATTTATCAGAAGATACACTTTTCGATGCCGAGACAGTCTATTTCGGCAGGGGAAAACGGCAGCACATGGTCTGTCAATCACGAGGCGAAGCCGAGCTTGTCGCTCGAATGGCTGATCTTGGGGTAAGTGATGATGTAACTGTTCCTAAGCGTCATGAAGATGCCCAGAAACTATTGAAGCGATTGAATGACAGGCATTTAGTAGCAGTGAAGCGACTCAGTGAACTCGCAGCTAGTCGTAGCGGTGACAGTGCAATGCAGGATGATGTTTTTAAGCTGCTTGAGCGTTGGTATGTGCTCGGGAAACCTACGAAAGATAAAAACAGATAATACAAGTTTCAGTTTCAGCACCCCTTCAGGGTGCCGGGAGGATTTTTTCTGTTCCTTTTCCAGGGGTTCCCTTCGGTCACCCCTGGCTAACATCGGGTCGCCCCTTTCGGGGCTGATGCTTGCCCTGGGTGCCACCGTTTGCGTACTCGCTAACGATGCGGCATGCCCGCTTGATCCTCTCCTTATTTCAGGGTACGATAACTTGAGAAATCAAGAGACAACACTTATGGCCGCTAGAAGCAAAAAGACTGATCCCAGGCTCGCCAAAATCTATGCCGATGTGCGTCGCAATTTCACTGCTGCGGATTTGCAGAAATATACCGAAGTCACACCGACAGTGCCTCTTCTGAGCATCATTGAGGAGTTGGAAGACATCCAGTCCAAGCACGATGCCAAAAAAAGTCGAACCGGCAAACGGCGCAGGAAAACAGCGTAGCTTTGGAGCACCTTCATGTTTTATGTGGATGCTTCGGCAGAATTGCGTAAACGTATCAAGCACTTGCATCAGATTGCCAACGAACAAGATCGTGGCGAATTGTTTATCAGTGCTTTCAAGGAAATATACTCTCGTCTGCATGACAATGCGTTTGAATTCGGCGAACCACTTTATTCTCTTCCAATTCTCAGACTTCAAATCCGTACCGGTTCAGTTCTTCCGATTGTCTTAACCTATAGTGTTTCAAGTGATCATCCAATCGTTGTAATTAAAAGTGTTGAACTCCTTGATCATAAACGATAATTCGATGCTCAGCCTCCCCATGCCAATACGCCCTCTTCACCCTGATGAACTGGAAGCCTGGCTCACCATGCGTGAACGGCTGTGGCCTGATTCGCCGCGAGGGGATTTGGCGGAAGAACAGCGGGAGATCATCGCCCAGCCGGAGCGGAATGCACCGGGTGCCACCGTTTGCGTACTCGCTAACGGCGCTACGAGTTCAACACGTTTACCCACCTCAAGTTGCCTTTTACCCCTTAATCTGTTATCGTCAAAGCGTAGCTTCAGAGCGAAGGAGGTTAGGTATGACCATCAAAGTCGTCTATGAAAATGGCGTGTTTCGTCCGCTGAAGCCTATTCGTGATGTCAAGGAAGGAACGGAAGCAGAAGTAACCGTTATGAAGCCTCCTCGTCCTCAGCCCACACCGGAGGAAGTCATTGAACGTTTGCTTCGCATCGCTGACATGCCGTTGGAAGGTGGCGGCAAGCCATTTAGCGGACAGGATCATGATAAAATCCTTTACGGTGATCCTCATCAATCATGATTTTCGTTGACACGGGCGCATGGTACGCTTTACTCGTTAATGATGATCCTGATCATCAAAAAGCTCGAGCCTGGGTTGCCGCAAATAGAGAGCGACTGGTTTTGACTGACTACATTCTTGACGAAACTTTGACACTGCTGCGAGCACGTGGTCAAAAGAAACAGGCTATTACGTTTGGTTATGACATTCTTGATTTAGAGGTTGCTGACTTCTATCTTGTGTCCCTCGAAGACATCGAATCAGCCTGGGATATCTTCCAAAAGTATTCTGATAAAGAATGGAGCTTCACCGATTGCACCAGCAAAGTTGCCATGGAACGATTGGGGATTACTACAGCCTTTGCTTTCGATCAACATTTCCGTCAATTTGGGAATGTCGTGGTTGTACCGTAAAATTTGCAGACAAACCATCGTTCCTTCTGGTATACAGCACAAGATAGAACACTTCCGTCACTAACACTGACCCTCCCCATGCCAATACGCCCACTTCACCCGGATGAACTGGAAGCCTGGCTCGTCATGCGGGAACGGCTTTGGCCTGATTCGCCGCGAGGGGACTTGGCAGAAGAACAGCGGGAGATCATCGCCCAGCCGGAGCGGAATGGTGTGCTAGTGGCAGAGTTACAGGGTACGTTGATTGGGTTCGTGGAAGTGTCGCTCCGCGACTGGGCGGAAGGTTGCGAGACACGGCCGGTAGGTTACCTGGAAGCGTGGTTTGTTGAGCCTGAGCATCGTCGCAGTGGCGTGGGCCGACATTTGGTGGAGGCAGCGGAGAACTGGGCACGTGAGCGGGGCTGCACCGAGATGGGGTCGGATGCTGAAGTGTGGAATGAAACCAGCCACGCTGCCCATCGGGCCTTGGGGTTTGGAGAAGTCTGCCGGGTGGTGGCGTATAGCAAGAAGATTGCAGGGGAAATACCTTCCTCCTGACGAACGTGTATGACGATGCCTATCCTTACTGTTCCGTCACCCCTAGCTACCATCTGGCCGCCCCTCCGGGGCTTTCACCAGATAGAATAACCCCATGAAAACCCTCGGCATCATTGGTGGCATTGGGCCGGAATCGACGATTGATTACTACCGGTCGATCATCGCTCAATACAAGCAGCGGGTACATACTGAGCATCAGCCTCACATTCTTATCCAGAGCATTGATCTGAAGCGGATGCAGAACTGGCTGGCCGAGAATAACCTTGCTGCCATAACTGACTATCTCGTGGAGAACCTGTGGCATGTGTCTGCGGGCGGAGCTGACTTTGCAGTGCTGGCAGCGAACACAGCACATATTGTTTTCGATGAGGTATCTAAACAGTCGCCTTTGCCTTTGATCAGCGTGGTAGAGGTTGCTTGCCAGAAAGCCTGCGAGTTAAAGCTGCGGAAACTTGGGCTGTTCGGCACAAAGTATACGATGACAGCGCCGTTCTATCCGCAGGCATGTCAGCGCTATGGATTGCAACTGGTCATACCCCATGCCGATGAGATTGCGGACATCCATCACATTTACTTTCAGCAATTGCTGTTAAACCAGTTCAAGGATGAATCACGGCAGACAATGGTACAGATTATTGAACGCATGCATCAGGAAGAACAGATTGAAGGACTGATACTAGGCGGCACCGAGTTGCCTTTGTTGCTGCGGGATACTGTTGTGCCTGGGGTAGTGTTTCTCGATACGACGCTGATTCATGTGGAGCGTATTGTGGATGGCATTTTGAGTTCAACATCTGCTTGAACATCTCCCCTCTCCCCCTTGGGGAGAGGGGCCGGGGGTGAGGGGTTTCATGCATGGCGAAGCCCTTCGTTCTACGCGATTATTAGATGAAGGGCTGCGCCACTTATTGATAACCCCTCACCCTAACCCTCTCCCCGGGAGGGAGAGGGGACATTAGAAAAAAAGTTTGGAACATGCAGCGCAGGAATTGTGCTTTGGTGGCTACTATATCTCAGACATGAGTGAACGCCTGATTGCCAGCCTGATGAAGCAGACCAGTCTGCTCACGCACGAGGGTGCATCCTGTTCGGATGCCCGCCTGCTGGAGCAGTTCGTTGCCTGCCGGGATGAATCGGCGTTCAGCACGCTGGTACGTCGGCATGCTCCCATGGTCTGGGCGGTTTGCCGGAATGCACTGTATCGGGAAGCTGATGCAGAGGATGCATTCCAGGCAACTTTCCTGGCTCTGGTCAAGCAGGCACATCGTATCCGCCAAAGTGCAGCGATAGGCGCCTGGCTGCATACTACGGCGGTACGTATTTGCCTAACGCAACGGCGAAGCCAGAGTCGGCGGATTGGTCGGGAGACCCGAGTTGCCCGCAGTGAAGCTGCGGCACCGCAAGAATCTACCTGGTCAGATGAGCTGGCTCATGCTCATGATGCAATCCGGCAGTTGCCTCGGCGGGAGCATGAAGTGTTTGTGCTCTGCATGCTGGAAGGCCAGCCACAGAAAGCGGTTGCCCGCAGGCTGGGGTTGCAGGTCAATTCGGTGTCGGGCCTGTTGGCCCGGGCCACCAAGCGACTGCGATCCAAACTGCAGTCCAGTGGAACCATCTCGCTGGGCGCTCTGGCTGTTGCAGCCAGTTGCCCGGCAGCAGTTCCTGCAACGCTGGTGTTGCAGACCTGCCGTCTGGTCTGTCCAACGACTGCTCTTTCCAAAACCATACTTTTTCTTTCCACTTCGGTGGTGGAGTCTACGATGCGAAAAGCGTTGCTGTTAACACTGGTTACTTTCACACTGGGTGTGGGGATTACCACAGGCCGCTGGTTTGTGGGTTCATCCGACGCACAGGATCCTTTCCAGCAACATGCAGGTCAACCGCCTGCCTCAGTATATCACCCTCCAGCTCAAAGCTACTATTCTGTTAATCTGCCACTCTCTACCTGGGAATACAAGGTCCTCATGGGTGATGGCAATGTTTCGGTAGAAAGCAAGCTCAATACGCTGGCTGGTGCCGGCTGGGAACTGTGCACAGCTTCCTCAACGCCATCTGACCAGATGATGTTTGTGTTCAAGCGTCTGCGCAAGCCCACTAATCTGACAGAAGAACGCCGCTTCCAACCGGTTGAGAAGTCAAACAAGGATGCTTTTACTGACTACTATCGCTTTTCCCAGGGCAAAGTAGCCTATGAAGATACTGTACCCAGTAAGACGACTTCCACTATCAATATTCCGCTGCAACACACCGATGTCAATTCGATGTCCTTGCTGGTGAAAGATATCTTCACTGGGTGCAAGATCAATGCTGATGCACGCACCAACAGCCTGGTGATTCAAGGCCCCAGCGAGACGCTGACCCAGGCGAAGAAACTGGTCGAACGACTTGATCGGCTCGAAGCCAACCGCAGCGACAGCAAGAAGCCGTGATGAAGTTGAGCCATCGCCAAACCTGCAGGAAAACAACTGCAGGTTTTTTTGTTGGACGAATGAATTGGCTCGACGGTGGCGTTCTGGTGACGTAGTATCGCGGCATGCCGCACGTCTTCCATCTCAAGAAATGGTATCTCGATCTCATCACGGAAGATGGACGGGTTTTTATCGGCTACGTGGCTCATATACGCTGGTGGCTGCTTTCTATTCATTATCATGGTTATCTGTTTCTTGATGCACAAGGGCAGGTGCATCATGTCAACCGTTTTCGTCGTGCGAAATCGCCTGAACAGACTGCCGGGCAAATCTGCTGGCGGGCACCGGGCATCCGTGGAGAATGGAACGCAACCTGTTCCAGCTATCGCGAAACATTACTGCAAAATGCACATGGCAGCATCGACTGGCATTGCCTGATGCCTGCAGCGGAAGCGAAGGTGGTAATAGAAAGCCAGGAGGCATTTATCGGCAGAGGGTATGTTGAACACATCGAGATGTCTCTACCTCCCTGGAAGTTCCCCATCCATAGACTCTACTGGGGGCGCTATCTCAGTCAGCAGGATCATGTCGTCTGGATTCGCTGGGTAAGCGAACAGCATCCCAAAGTATTGTTGTTTCACAACGGCAACAGGCATGAGCAGGCGACTATTGAAAGTGAATCGCTGCAATTCAATGATTACCGACTGGCGATGCAGGACTCTTGCACACTGCGAAGTGGTTCGCTCGGAAGCACAGTGCTATCTCATGCAGGCTGGCTGAAAAAACTGATTCCACGTTCGATGCTGACTCTGTCTGAAACAAAATGGCGTTCGCAGGGTAATCTATTCAGACAGAATAGTCTTATTTCGCAAGGTTGGGCGATCCACGAAACGGTAGACTGGAGCACTGGCTGAACGTGGGCAAATGGTTATACGGCAGCTTGTTCTGTCTGATTTTGCCTGCGTGGATGATCGTCTGGGCCTGGCTGACGCATGATGCCATTCCGGTAACTTTGCAAGGCAGCGAACTGCAAATGGCAGGTGCATTCCTGGCTTTGGCTGGGCTGTTGCTGCAAGGCCTTGCGATACAGCAGCTTTGGCGAGTGGGGCATGGACTGCCCATGAATGCCTACCCGCCGAGGAATTATGTAACGACAGGCATTTATTATTTTCTGCGACATCCCATTTATGTAGGGTTTGCCATCGCCTGTGCCGGGGTGTCGTTATGGTCTTTATCATCCTCTGGACTTTTCCTTGTTACTCCAGTGATGGCCTTACTCTCTGTCGCTCTTGTTGTGGGATATGAACATCCCGACTTGGTGAACCGATTTGGCAGAGAAACGGTTCGCCAGCATGCTCCGCTGCTGGGGCCACCTCGCGATGTGCCTGAACCTGCTGATCTGTGCACCCGGCTGGCTGTATGCCTGATTGTCTATGTGCCCTGGGTGCTCCTTTACTACTGGTTGATTTTCCTGGGTGATTCGCCTCATTTCGTTGCTCTGGCTTTGCCTGGCGAGATGCAGTGGCCGGTACTGGAGTGGACGGAGTTCTTTTATTTTCTCACTTACCCGTTTGCTCTTCTGGTGCCATTGATTCTCAATCGTAAAGATCAACTCAGGCAATTCGTTTACACAGCCTGGTGGGCGATTGGCATTGGCATTTTTCTGCAGTACACGTTACCTGTGCATGCACCACCCAGGCCGTTTGAACCCAAGAGCATCTGGGGGAATCTTCTTTTGTGGGAACGGAGCATGGATGGACCGGTGTGTGCCTTCCCTTCATTTCATGTGATGTGGGCGCTGGTAGCAGCATCATTCTGGTCGTTGGCCTTCCCGCGCTGGAAATGGTGCTGGTGGCTGCTCGCAGTTCTCATGTCGCTCAGTTGCAGCACGACAGGCAATCATACCGTAGCAGATGTGGTAGCAGGGGTTGCGGTATCTGGGCTGATCCACGAGCGAGAACGCCTTTGGACTCTTTTACAGAAAGTCTGCGAACGGCTGGCAAACTCGTGGCACGCCTGGCAGTATGGATCACTACGGATTATCAATCACAGCCCGTTTGCTGGCTTGGCCTGTGCTGTGGGTATCTTGGTAGTTGGCCAGTTCATTTCCGAGTTGAGTGTCCTTTGGATTATCACCTTGTTGATTCTTGTGAGTGCGTGCATCTGGGGACAAGTGGTTACTTGCTCATCAAAACTGCAACGCCCCTTCGGATACTATGGAGCGATTCTTGGCGCAATAGCAGCTGCATGCCTGATCAGTGCGATCTGGAAATACCCGATTGTCACACTATGTGCCATCGCAGCCTTGGCGGCACCCTGGGTACAGGCCATTGGTCGGCTGCGCTGCCTGGTGCAGGGCTGCTGTCATGGCAAACCTACGCGGAGTGTGCCTGGCATCGTTTGTACCAACCCACATTCACGGGTCTGTTCCATTTCGAACCTGTCGGGTGTGATGATTCACAACACACAGCTTTATTCCATTCTTGGTAACATTTTCACAGGCATGCTGCTCTGGCGATTGTGGTATGGAGGTATCAATCCCGCCATGCTTGCTGGTTTGTATGGCATCCTGAATGGAGCTTTTCGATTCATGGAGGAAGCCTACCGAGGCGAAGTGCAGACTCCGGTACTTGGCAAACTGAAACTGTACCAGTGGCTGAGCCTGGCCAGCATTGTTGCAGGGATGGTGTTCACCTGTTTGCCTGGATCGAGTTCACTTGAAGTACACTGGCGATTGGACTGGCTTTTGCTGCTGAATAGTCTTGGCTGTGGATTACTGGCAGCTTTTCTGATGGGGATGGATTTCCCGCAATCGAATAGGCGATTTGCGAGGCTATCGGGATAACGAAAAAAGCCCGCGAGTATTTCTCGCGGGCTTAACTGGGTTAACCAAGCTCTTCTTTACTTCTTCAGCAACTCATTCACCAGATCGGTGGTGCCGTACACGCTCTTGAGCGATTCCATGATGCCTCGGCAATCAACGGAGACGGCACGAGCGATCACATCGCTGTAGGCATAATCGAGCACGAGCGACTGGATGTTGCCATCGAAGATGATGCCTACGAATTCACCCTTGCGATCCACCACGGGAGAACCGGAGTTGCCACCGATGATGTCGGCGGTGCTGACAAAGTTGAAAGGTGTATCAAGCTTCATCTTGTCCTTGGCTTTATGCCAGCTGTCAGGCAGCTTGAAGGGGTCTTGCCCGCCTTGAGCCTTGCTGCGTTCAAACGCGCCGCCAAGGGTGGTATAAGGAGCAATCTGCTGACCATTTTCTTCAAAGCCCTTGATGGGGCCGAAGGAGAGTCGCAGGGTGAAAGTAGCATCTGGGTAAACGCCGGTACCCTGGACAGCAAAGCGTGCCTTGGCGATCTTGGCATAAGCCTGTCGCTGAGGTTCTTCCACATTCTCTTCAAACTGCTTACGTATTCTACGTGCTTCCTCATCCACGATTTTTGCAACACCGATCATCGGATCGCTGCTGGCAGCCACTGCGTCCTTGCCACCTTCGTACAGCTTCTTGCGTTCGCTGACCTGATTCAGCTTGGAGCCACGAACCAGTTCTGCAGCACGATCGCGAGGGGACTTGCCGGCGAGAATTTTCTTCACCAGCGGATGATCCACTCCAGCCAGTTCGACCATCATGCCGAGTGAATCCGCCAGTTCAACGATTTCGAGGTTCTCATGGATCGGAGCCTCGGAGAACAGATCCATTTCGAGGGATTTCAGCCCGGACTGACGGAATTCGCGAAGACGTTCACCATCGGGCTTGGCACGTTCATCAGCAGCACGCAAGAGGGTGCGGGCTTTGCCGAAGAGATGGCTGTTGAAGGCCTGGCCTCGTTCCCAGAGGTTGTAGTCGATGAAGTATTCACGGGCATACTTGAGCGTCGTTTCTACCTCGGCCCATGCCGTCTGGTAATCTTTCAGCTTGGGGTCCTTGGCGACTGATTCACGCAGATCAGCTTCTTCCTTGGCTTTGCGACCCATCAAGGCTGGGTCCTGCAAACCGGCCAGTCCACCCAGACGTGCCTTGCGGCTGTTCTGAATGCCAAACAGGTCGTCCTGAGCTTCCTGGGCATTACTCTTGCTGCGGTCGCTATAGGTCTTAAGCATGACTTCCAAACGACGCAGCCAGTTGAGCTGATAGGGAGCCAGCTTGTCGCGGATGTATTCCAGGTGTGCCATAGTCAGCCCGCGGCTGGTGCGGCCGGGGTGGCCGGAGACGAAAGTCAGGTCGCCTTCCTTAGTTCCGGTTTCGCTCCATTTCAGATAGTGTTCAGGCTGAGCTGGTTTGCCATCTTCGTAAGCACGGAAGAAGCATACATCGAGATCGTATCGGGGATATTCGAAGTTGTCTGGATCGCCGCCGAAGAACGCAATGTCCTTTTCAGGAGCAAACACCAGACGGACATCAGTATATTTCTTGAACTGGTAGAGATGATAAGCGCCGCCGTTGTACAGTGTCACAACATCGGCACGGAATTTCTTGTCATCCTTTCCTTCGAGCGCCTTGGCTTCAATTTCGGTCATGGCTTTGCGACGGGCCAGACCGGCATCAGCAGCCGACATGCCTTCTTTCACAGCAGCGTTGACCTTGTCTGTCACATCAGTGATGGAAAGGAGCACATTGAGTTCGAGGTCCTTGGCGGGGATTTCTTCCGCAGCAGTTTTGGCGTAGTAGCCGATGTTGAGGTAATCCTTTTCCTTGGTACTGATCTTCTGGAGTGTGTCGGCACCGACATGGTGATTGGTGAGCACCAGGCCGTTCGCGGAAACAAAGCTTCCTGATCCACCACTATTGAAGCGCACCGAGGACATGCGCAAGTGGTCGAGCCATTCTTTGGTTGGTTCAAAGTTGTAGCGTTCTTTCAGAACCTTGAGCGGTGGGTTGTTGTAAAGCCACATGCCTTCATCGGAATGCAGCAGGGTGGTACTGGTCATGGCAAGCAGTCCCGTCAGGGCGAGTCGGCTCGCCCATCGTTTCAAAAATGTTGGCACTGATGTTCTCCAGGAGAGGTTAAGACAGGGATGATTGTTATAGCGAAAACAGGGTCAAGTTGCCTGTTTTTAAGGCTGTTTGAAACTTGCAGTAATAACGAGGTCTGGCATTCCGTGTTTACCACAATTTCGATAATCCCTCCCCCAGTATTCGTACTGGCACAGGGAAAAGAGTTGAACTTGGAACGTCAGCCAGTCAGAATGAAATACGAAGTGGAACAACTACAACACATTAATTCCTGGGGAACGGAAGAATACTTGTGGGCCCCCTGGTTCTGCTGCATACCGTACTGATCGGCTTTTTTGCGTTTGCTGCCTTCTATCACCTGATGTTGTGGTGGCAGGCAAAACGTGACAGACTGCTTGCAGCCTTCAGCATCAATTGTTTTCTTCATGCCATCTTCTGTTATGTGCTGGTCGGCATCATGCAGACTGCCTCGATTGATGTAGCCAACTCTCTGCAGCAGTCACGCTTGTTCATTGCCATCCTGCTGCTACTTACGTGGCTGTGGTGCATGGTCTATCTCACCGGCGTTCGGCCACGATGGTTTGTTGACCCAGTATCGATTTTTTTGCTGATACTAGGACTGATACATACGTTGCTGGTTCCCATCAATCCAGCAGTCAAGTCGGTTGAATCGTTTACGCTGCCCTGGAACGAAGTGATTCATACACCTCAACTGGGCTCGCCCGGGTGGTGGATTATTCTGCACTACGTGATTATCGTGGTGATGGATGGCTTCGTATTGTATTGCAGTTATCTGTACAGCAGGAAGGATCGACTGGCAGGCAACCTGCTGATCTTAAGCACATCAGGTATCATCCTGCTTCATCTTCTGGACCTGGTTCGCAGTACAGGTCTGATCACGTTCCCCTATATCGGTGTTTTTGTCCATCTCTTGTTTGTCCTGGTGATTGCGTATGTTATCGCCCGGCGGAATCAGCAGGTGCGAGTACAGTTGATTGCCAATGAAGAACGACTGCGAACCCTGAGTGAACAGGCTATGGATGGCATTTTCATAGCAGATACCCGTGGAAATTATGTAGACGTGAATATGGCCGGTGCAGAAATGCTGGGGTATACCCGTGAAGAAATCCTTTCCAAGAACATTACCGACCTGGTAACAGCGGAAGAAATGGAACGGGTTGCACCGGAATTGCAGCAATTAATGGCAGGGTTGCCGACTCGTCAAGAATGGCACTTCCGCTGCAAGGATGGTTCAACGCTCATCGGTGAAGTCAACGCCCGGATGCTGCCTGACGGCCGGGTGCTGGGCGTTTTGCGAGATACCACGGAACGTTCCCGTTCCGAAGCAGCCTTGCGGGAAAGCGAGGAATGGTTGAGGCTGACCAACGAATCGGCCAGCATTGGAACGTACGATATTGATCTCATCACGGGCAAGGCACGCTATTCCCCCGTCATGTGCGGGATCCTCGGCATTCCGGGTGGCACGGTCTATCATCGCTCCGAAGCAATGAAGTTTTTCCATCCGGAAGATATGGACAAAATGGTGAAGCTGATCCAGAGTTCGGAAGAGCCGGGCAGTGATGGTGCAATACACAGTGAACACCGCATCATCAGGCCTAATGGTGAAGTGCGCTGGCTGGCCTGGAGTGGCCGCACGCTGTTTGACGAAGGCAAGCCGGTTCGCGCCATCGGCGCCAGCATGGATATTACTGATCGCAAACAGGCTGAGGAAACGATTCGCCAGATTGTGGAAGGAATAGCCCCCACTACGGGTCGAAATTTCTTTGTCACGTTAGCCAATCACCTGTGCCGGGCCTGCCGGGTGGATTATGCATTGATCGGTGCGATTGATCCAGGCAGTCCCCGGCAGGTGCGAACCCTGGCCAGTTCGCATCGTGGCGAAATCATTGACAACATCACTTACCAGCTCGCTCATACTCCATGCGAAAGTATCACGCGTGGTGACCTGTGCCATTTCCCCAATGGAGTCGCCCGAGTTTACCCGCAGGATAAGATGCTGGCGGATTTGAAAATCGACAGTTACATGGGCATCCCCCTCAAATCGAACAGCGGGCAGGTTCTGGGGTTGATTGCTCTTCTCCATCATGCTCCACTCCATCAGCCTCAGCAGGCGGAAACCATTCTGCGCGTGGTGGCAGCACGGGCCACTGCGGAACTGGAGCGTGAGCTTTCTGAAACTGCCCGTAATGAGGCGGAACGGGCCATGCATGAACAGGAAGCATTTCTTCGCATGGCCCAGGAAGCAGCACATATCGGCAGCTGGGAATGGGATGTACGTACCAATCTGTTCAAATGGTCGTCGGAACTGGCTCGCATGCATGGCATCAAACTGAGTGAGTTCGATGGCACGCTGTCCATGGTGAAGTCTTTTGTGCACCCGGATGATATCGCTGTTCTGGAAAAAACCCTTTCCGTAGTACCGACAGGCGGACAGGTCAACCCCTTCGATTTTCGGATCAGGCAGCGCACTGGCAACATACGTGATCTGTGGGTGCTGAGCAAAATCTATCGTGATGAGCAGGGAAATCCTTCGCGCGTCATTGGAGTTGCCATCGATATTACGGAACGCAAGCTGGCGGAAGCCAAGCAAAGGCAACTTGAGGCACAACTGGCACAGGCACAGAAGATGGAAACCATCGGTCGCCTGGCGGGTGGCGTCGCCCATGATTTCAACAATCTGCTCACCGTCATCAATGGCTACAACGAACTGCTTCGCACCATGACGCCCAGCGACGACAGTCGATCCACCATGCTGGAAGTGATTCATGATGCCGGCGAACGGGCCGCTGCACTGACCAGGCAACTGCTTACCTTCAGCCGACAGCAGGTAGTGGAACCTCGCGTGCTGGATTTGAACACCGTGGTCTCAGACACCGACAAGCTGTTGCGACGGTTGATTGGTGAAGATGTCCGCCTGGTGACCCGGCTGGCTCAGCAACTCTCACCGGTTCATGCAGATCCGGGACAGATCGGGCAGGTCATTGTCAACCTGGCTGTCAACTCGCGGGATGCCATGCCCCAGGGCGGACAACTGACCTTGGAGACTTCCAATGTCACGGTTGATACGGCACTGGCGGATCAGCACCGTGGGGTGAAGCCCGGTTCCTTTGTCATGTTGTCCGTCACGGACACTGGCAGTGGCATGAGCGCCGAGATTCAGTCAAAAATCTTCGAGCCATTCTTCACCACCAAAGGGCCGGGGCGTGGGACCGGCCTGGGATTGGCCACGGTGCGTACCATCGCGGAGGAAGGCGGTGGATTTATCACCGTTTCCAGCGCCCCTGGAAAAGGCAGTACCTTTCGGTTGTATCTACCAGTCGTGGATGTTCGCGAAGCTCCACCCGCCCGGCAGCGAAAAGATGCAGCACTGCCCCGTGGACGCGAAACCATTCTGCTGGTGGAAGATGAGGAAGCTGTCCGCACGGTTACCCGAAAGATTCTGCAGCAGGCAGGGTACCAGGTGGTAGAAGCGGTAGGCGGACTGGAAGCGCTCAAACTCAGCGAAGATTATCAGGGACGTATTGATATGCTCGTCACCGATGTGGTGATGCCGGGCCTGGGTGGCCGAGAACTGGTGGCAAAACTCAGCGAGCAGCGACGTAGCCTGAAAGTGCTCTTTTTAAGTGGATACACGGCTGACGCCCTGTTTCGCGATGATGTCCAGCAGGCTGACATAGCCTTTCTGCAGAAGCCTTTCACTCTCAGTTCTCTCACGCGCAAGGTACGCGAAGTGCTGGACGATCATGTGAAACAGCCAGCAGCCAGTGGTGCAGGATCAGCGCAACCAGACGGGCTTCAGACACAGTTGTCCTGAATCCCATACCCGGCTGCAAGCCTTTTGAATAACCGGGTTGCATCATATGATAACCCTGTGGCAGGGTCGTGAATCACCCCCTGCTTCAAGGGAGTCACATGTCTCGGTTGAAGTCGATCATCGCATTGCTGATCTTTCTGGGGCTTGGAGGCGGTGCGTGGGCCGTCTGGTATTACTGGAATGGCAAGAAAGACGATATTCGCCTGGCTGGTGTAGTGGAATCACAGGAAGTGCGACTGGGTTCCAAAATTGGCGGACGTGTCGAAGAACTACTCGTGGCAGAGGGAGACATCACCAAGCCGGGACAGGTTCTGGTCAAACTGGCGGTACCCGAACTGCAGGCTCAAGTGCTGCAAGCGAAGGCCCGTGTGGCAGTAGCCCAGGCAGCACGCGATAAGGCAATCAACGGCTATCTGCCTGAAGAGCGTACTGCCGCCCAGGGAGCCTACGATGCAGCCAGGGCCCGGCACGAACGCCTGGTGGCAGGCTGGCGCGATCAGGAAAAGAAACTGGTGCGTGCAGAGCTGGAAGTAGCTGAAGCTGATCTGCTGCAGGCCAATGCTGAATTTGATCGTGTCAAAACGCTGCTCTACAAAAACCCAGGCGCCACTTCGCAGAAAGAAGTGGATGATGCTAGGAAGATGCGTGACCGCGCCCAGGCACAGGTGAATGCAGCACTGGCCAAGGTGGACATGATGACGCGCGAAGGTTCCCGCAAGGAAGATATCGCAGAAGCCGCTGGTGATATGCTGCGAGCCAAATCACAACTCGATCTGATCGTCCGAGGCATCCGGGAAGAAGACAAGGCTGCAGCGGAGGCGGAACTCGCTGCCCAGAAAGCACGCCTGGTTGAACTGGAAGCCAATCTCGCTGAAGCGGATATACGATCGCCCGGCATTGCCCGCATTGAAGTGATTGCGGTACGCCCCGGGGATCTCGTACTCCCCAACCAGGCCGTGGTACGAATTTTGAAGACGGAAGACTGCTGGGTGAAAGTGTTTGTCCCCGAAACCAAGCTAGGTCGTGTTGTAAAAGGACATGCTGCCCTGGTGTCGATTGACAGCCATTCGGGCAGAAAGTTCAAAGGGAAAGTCACACACATCGCATCGATTAGCGAATTTTTGCCACGAAATGTTCAAAGCCTGGATGAACGTCGTAATCAGATGTTTGCGGTCAAGATCACCATGACTGAACCGGAAGCTGTTGAAATATTCAAACCAGGCATGGCTGCAGAAGTCGTTTTGGAGTGACCTCTCCTGTTAGGTACTTCATGTGTATTCGAATCCAACTTAATGATATCTTTATTCATGAATTAGAAGATGATGAGGTGTTTTGATTCCACTATTTTCAGATGATATGGTGATGACTATCTATTCCAGTATCTTCGTGTAATGGAATCCTCCCGTGAACTGGCGAATTATCGTCTTATCCCTTGGTGTGTTGCTTGGCATATCGATGCTGACCGCAGGCATCATCGAGTACAAGAATCGCAGACCGGATTATTACGACAAGCTTGAAAAAATGTTGACGTGGGAAGCAGAGAATCTGCTGAAAGATCCGCGGTATGCGCAGCAGTTTATCCGCACCGGTCCGCCGGAAGAGTCTTACAATTGCCACGGCTGGACCTTTGCGCGTGGCCGACGTGCACTGGATATTTCTGAAGTGAAAATGCAACTGTCCAATGGGCCGTATCGAAAAGTGCAGGTTCCAGAATCGGGCGACATTGTCATCTATTACGATGACCAGGGGGAAATCTGTCATAGTGGAGTTGTGAAAGCTACGGGCCGTAATGGTTTTGTTCTTGTGGAAAGCAAGTGGGGTTCAGCTGGTCGTTTTCTCCACATGCTGAGACTACCGAAGGTACAAGCGCAGCACGAATTTTACCGCCGAAGCATCCGTGGGCCACGGACGACCATCCCCCGGGCAGAAAAAATCAACATCAGTCCAATCATCGATTAAACCCGGTTTTGTGTTGCAAAATCCAGTCACCTGAGGCAGCATGTGAGCAACTCACAAGGATTCTGCCATGCCTGCCATTCGTTACGAAGAGCCTGGGGATGTGGCTGCGATTCATAATGTAGCCAGGTCAGCCTTTCCGACGGAAGAAGAAGCGATCCTGATCCGCAATCTCCGCGAATCAGGCCATCTGTGTGTGAGCCTGGTAGCGGAAGAACAGGGATATGTGATCGGTCACATTGCCTTCAGTCCGGTAACGATTAATGGACAGAATGGCGGACTGGGCCTGGCACCGGTGAGTGTCAAGCCGGAGTTTCAGAATAAGGGCATTGGTGGTGAACTGGTGTCGCAGGGGCTCCTCGCTGCCCGCCGATATGGAGCAGGGTATGTTGTCGTGTTAGGACATTCGCATTACTATCCGCGGTTTGGCTTTCAAAATGCCCGAGCGCTGGGCTTTCAAAACGAATTTGGGGCCGATGAATCGTTCATGATCATAGAACTGGAACCTGGCGCACTTCCATCAGGTGGCTTGGTGAAGTATGGGGAAGAATTCCAGGCGTGGAGCTAGCATTACCCCAACCATTCAGGGGAAACGAGCAGCACCAACTCCCCTTCGGCCTTGCGAGGCGAGCTTTTGCAGTCTACACAGGCCAAGGCGCCTTTAGACATTTTGATCCGGGCATCCTTGTCGCCGATGAGATAGGCAATGTGGTCGCCTACCTCAGGGTTATGGCCCACGAGCAGTACGTTTTCAATTTCCAGCGTTCGCAGGTACTTCATCAGCTTTTTGGTAGAACCACCGGGTGCCAGCAGATCAAGATCATTGACCTCGGCAGTCGTGCGGCCCAGTTGTTCCATTAACAACTCTGCACTTTCCCGACAACGCTTGAGAGGACTGGTCAACACCAGGTCAAGGCGGATATCGCGCTGACTTAGCGTTTTGGCAAGCAGCTTCACCTGTTCACGACCTTTTTCCGAGAGAGGCCTTTCCTCATCGCAGGTAATGGTTTCGCCATCCATGTCCAGTGCGTCGGCATGTCGCAGGATGTACAGTTGCATGGTGCTCTTCCCCAAGGTGTAGAGAAATGATAACGTTCTCTTTCCCGCTGCCAAGCTTGGAATTGATCACTTTGATCGAACTTCACAAAAACGTACTGTTACCATTGTCCCCAGGTAAACGTTATGACCCGAGCACAATTACTGCAGGCAGCCCGAAAAGCCAGGACACAAGCCATCTGCACCTATTCAGGTTTCGCGGTGGGAGCTGCCCTGCTCTCCCGTGATGGACAGGTCATCACTGGCTGCAATATTGAGAATGCCAGCTATGGATTAACGGTGTGTGCCGAACGAGTGGCTCTGTGGAAAGCGCTCTCGGAAGGCATTACCCGGTTCAAACGCATTGTTATCGTGACCGAAAGCCCGGTGCCCACGCCACCGTGTGGAGCCTGCCGACAACTGCTCTGGGAATTTGCAGGCGACATCGAAGTGCTTCTGGGTGATCTGCAACAGGTCAGAGAGAGCCACCAGCTCCGTGCACTGTTCCCGACTCCGTTTGGTGCCAGAAACCTGAGATGATCATTTACCCAGCAAGAACACTTTCTGCCTGATAGCGCCCAGGTGATACGCCAGGTGCGCGATGCTGCCTATCGAACCTCCAAAAGAAAGCGCGCTCTCTGAGCTGTGGAAGGCGAGCGATTGACGCAGATTATCGTAAGCCGACTTGAGAGCATCTCTGACTTTATCCCAGCCCCGATCATCAACACTGATGATAGACCAGCTTTCTTTCCATTCACGAGGTGTATGGTCGCCTCGAATCCAGTCTGCCGCGGCATTCATGCCAAAAGCGAGGTGATGCACATGGGCAACGATGGAAACACCTGCCAGCGGGCGGGAAACATCGCTGCTGGAGAGTGGTTTCAAGGTGCCCAGGAGGCCGGCGTCTTCACGGGCATCGGTAAAATAGCTCCAGGGGTTTTTGGGGCCTTCAAAACCTTCCTGCAAGACAGCCAGCAGTTGCCCCATGATGGATTCATTGTTGATCATGACGACTACTCCCGTGGATCAATTCAGCATTCAGTATGACACTTCGGAGCACAGTTGTCACGCAAGAAGCACATCAGCAGGTGATAGCATCGTTACTATCGTCAGGCTCGTTACGGTCTTCGGTTTCGATGTGCCAGTCGCGGGAAATCCCTACCGCTTAGGCTGGTGAATCGGGTAAACTGGTAAAGAGTAGACGTCTTGATAAACCGCCAAAGGTTTGCCTCATGAGCGACAATGCCTCTGCCGTTAAGGCACCTCCCCTTCGTACGCTGACACCGGAAGCCAGCAATGTGCTCGGGTTCTGGTGGCTGGCCATTGTGACTGCTGTCGTGCTGATGGTCACCATGTGGCCCAGCATTTTCACCGACTCGTCTTCGACTTTTCCTAATTATGTGCTCGTCATCTTCAGTCTGGTACTGATTGGTCTGGGCCTCTGGTGTACGATTGGATTTCTCCGGGCACAACCCTGGTCGGCACGCATGATGAGACTTATCACCCTGATTGGCCTGGGAGTAGGGCTGGCTGGCGTTGGCTATTTCCTTTACAGCGTTGCCTTTGCAGGCAGCCCCAACAATGCCCCCAGCTTCTGGGGTCCCAGCGGTGTGCTGTCAGGCGTCATGTGGACACTTATCATACTGCTACCTTTTATCTTCGGCCTGACGCTGATTTTCGGCTTGATGAATGAAGCCATTGATGAATGGTTCAACGCACCTCCGGAAGCACTTGCTACCGAAGCCCACCTGGCCGTTGATCCCAAGACTGCTGCACTTATTGCAGGCGGAGCAGGTGCACTTTCAGCTGATCTTGACACCGGCACTCTGCAGGGACAACTCAGCAAAGCCATGCCCAGGATTGAAGAATCAGAAAGCATCGAGGTTATCGGTGACACCGACTCAGAAGATCTCAGCGTAGAAGTCATTGGCGCTCGTGAAGCCCTGGCCACCGGTGATACCGATTCCATGGCTGAACTCGCTGCTCTGGAAGAAGCCTTGAAGAAAGATGCCAGCAAGAAGGGCAAGAGCAAGACCGAGAAGAAACTCGACACCGGTAAGGGTGATGAACCTCTTGCTGTCGATGATGACTTCAAACTATAAGAAAGTCTGGAGTCATTGCACAAAAATACGCGGGTCGCGATGCATCAACATCGCGATCTTTTCATTACGCAAGCTGTACACCGCTACCCTGCGAATTCCGTACTGGGAAGTTGGGTGCATTCCTTATAAAGTTTTTCAAACTCCGGTCCGTAGGATCTAGCTTCACTTTTCAGTTGCTTGACAAAATCCTGCTCCGTTTGAACAATCTGCCTGTCCGCAAAGAGGAGTTTGCGAAGCCAGCGGGCTTCGGAATCGTGAATCTCCCCATCACGCAAGATAACTTTCTTCAGCACACGGAAGAGGAATTCATCAAAGGAAGGATGTACCCAGGTTGCCTGTCGTTTCAGACACGTGAGAAATTCCAGTTCTTCCTTGTCAATGGCTCCTTCATGCAGAACCGCCTGCTGGAGCATCTCGGCCTTGATTTCGCTGATGCGACCGTCTGCCAGCATCAACCGCTTGGTGAAATGAGGCCAGTCCATCGTTACAACTCCGGATTTAACTGTTAACCTTGACTGTATCGTTTTCCTCAGACAGATGCCACTGGATTATTGGACCAGGTGATCACCTCTCCGTTGGTATCTGATTCTGCACCAATCCCTCATTTTACCGGTGCGGCTCTGGAATAAGCAGGCAGTTCCAGCAAGACCAGATCATCAAACCAGGCTGTACCCATGGTGACACTGCTATGGTGTCCCAGGCGAGCGCCTACTTCCACCAGTTGTTTATCTCTGCTATCAAAGACGAGTGAAGCATAGGTCCAGTCGTGGTTTCCTACCAGCGATTGGCTTGAATCAAAGCCACCCCAGACAGACAAGTTGGCTCCTACTTTGCGATCCTTGTCTGTAACAATTACCTGATCCGTTTTGATCCATCCTGCCAGCAGATAGCGAGTGAAGGGTTTGACTCGCACCGTTTGATAGGCCATGAGATCATCACTGACGGGAGAACGCAGCATCAGCGCATTTTTTCCATCGCGAGCCACCTTGTTCTGTGCACTGACATTCTGATTGGCCTTCAACCACGAGCGGGGATTCCAGCCTGCACCCTGCCCTATTTCAAATGAGCCGTTCCTGAGCAGATTCTGTCTTCGACGGGCTGCAGTCATGTACCCAGGCAGATGGTACGTCATCTCAGATCGAATGGAACCAAGTTGCCAGGCTTGAGAACCTAAACCTGATTTATCGGATAGCGAAGCTGTCAAAAATGCCTTGTACCAGTGCTTCCAGCCGTTCTGATGCTTGAACCCATAGTTGTCGTTTCCGTGCAACCCACCTTTGGGAAGTTTCACACCCCGGTTGCCGTAGAATGCTTCCAGTTGGTGGAGCCATTCGTGAATAAAAACTTCGGTGAATTCGGAATCACGAGAGAGCTGCTCCGGTGTGCAATAGTTAACGCATGAAAAACCACAGCCATTGGCTTCCTGCGTTGGGCCAATACTCCAGCCAAAGCCTCCTCTCACGGTTTTCCTGGTCTGATCATCACTGTCTTTCCAGTAGATGAAGATGTTATCGTACTCACCCATTTTGGCATATTCCCTGATATCATCTGCAACATTCACCGGCGCTACCCAGGTGCCATCGCCAATGCGGGAGACTGACATCAAGGGCAGCTTGGATTCCACGACGGTCGGTTTCCACACAGCCTTACCAGCACTGAGCGTTTCAACAAAATCAGCAGTGAAGCCTGTAAAGGCCTGCTTGACCGCAGCAATATCCGCCGGCTTGAGTTGATAGTTCACATCGGGAAATCCTGCTGCCTTGATATTTCCCTTAGACTTGATGATCAGGAGCGCTTTCCATTCCAGAGGCAGGGAATCTTTTTGAGCGAGGACCGGAACCAGGGTTGTAAACAGGATTGACAACGACAGAATACTGGCATTGAGATACATAATAGGACTCTTGTAGATATTTTCTTTGGTCGCTCAAGATTGATTGGAGCGTCAAGCGTCTATCATGCGATAGATTAATTCATGGCATCAATAGCCGTCAATCTTTTATCCGAAATACAACCCGATAAATGTCATGATACCCAGCAGGATGATGGTTAGTATGACGACGATACGATCAATGAAGGGACTGGGCTTAGCGCTGGGAACCGGCGAAGAGGCAACATTGAGATCTTCATAGGGTTCGTTGTTCATTGTCAGCTAATCCTGAAGATCATCTACGATTCATATGCTACTGACAATAAGAATGGCCAAAACAGTTTTTCAACGAATTATTCAATTGATTTTTCAACTACCGTTTTCTCTTGAAGCTGGTGAAACCTGCCAGACAAACAAACCCGATTCCAGCCAGCATGACACCCGAAGGTACAGGCGCAGGAGTTACTGCAAGTTCATAATACATGGCACCATTCCAGGATCGATTTCGTTTTGACAAACCATGCAGACTCCCCAGGCCTACTCCTGCGTTCGTCTGAAGGTCAGCATTGGAAAACGCATTCGAACCAGTTCTAAATTGAAACTGATTGTGCCCAAAAGCAGCTGATTCAATGGTGACATAAATTCCATGTAAGGAATCATGCGTAAGTACAAAATCTGGTACATCAACAAAAGTTCGGTTGCCAATTCCTTGACTCACCGTTTTAGCTGTGCCAGCCAGGATCCATGCTGAAGGATCACTTTCGTGTCCCGTGAAAGAACCTAAGCGATAATAGACAGAAATAGAAAGAACTGAATTCTGCCTGCCAACATTAATATCAAACCCAGTAACATTCAGAGATTTTCCAAATGTTACTACATCGAACATATTTCCCTGGAAATTATTGCCACCGGCAAGTGAAACGGGAATATTTCCAGCGTTTGCCTGGCAAAGGAAGCATGTAATGGATGTGAGAACGGCAATCAGGATTGAGCCGCGTCTGCGAACTATTGTTTGTGCACTATACATTGGACTTACCTTGGCAAATCAGACCAAGGGGCGAAAACTCAGTTTAGCAGATATCAGTTTACGCGTCAAATTAGGTTATCTACCATCTTTTATTGAGCATGATTTCGCAAAATATACGGTTATTTCAACATTTCCAGGCACCACAAAAACTGTTCACCCCGCAGAAACAGTTGTTTCCCAACTGCTACCGGCGAGGCATCAACGGCATCGCCCAGCTTGTTCGTCGCCATTACTTTGATCTCGTTGCCGGGTTGCAGAACGACCGTAACGCCATCACGATCAGTAAAGTATAAACGTCCATCGGCATACAGTGGCGACGCATAAAACTGCCTGGCTCCGGGGATACGTTGCTTTTCGATAATCGGCTTCCCGGTTGTTGCATCGAGAATTGTCAGAAGGTTGCCATTAGCGCTGGTGAAATAAATCCTGTCCTCCACCTGTACGGGCGAAGGGACATAGGGAGTGCCTGTGTGGTACCGCCAGTTCACTTTTCCATCTGTGCCCAGGTCGCCTGTGGAACTGAGCGGGATGGAAACCGCATGGCTGCCCTGGTAACCACTCATGGAAATGATCGCATCGCCAAAGCGCAAGACCGAAGGAATGGCATTGGTCGTCATGCCTGCACACGACCAGAGCACCTTGCCATCTGCCAAGTCGTGGCAGCGGATGCGTTTGGTGCCATTCATGATGACCAAGGTTTTACCCTGGTACTCGGTCACCAGTGGCGTGGTCCAGGTGGTTACTTCATCACGATCTGCTTTCCAGAGAGTCTTGCCTGTTTCTGCATCGAGGCAGAACAGTGCCGCTCCCTTTTCCTGATCCCAGTTGATAAGCAGTTTGCCCTGGTGATAAACCGGCGTGACTGCTTCGCCCCAGCCCCGACGAGTGATGAGTTTACCGAGTTGCCGTTCCCAAAGTTGGTTGCCTTGCAGGTCATAACAGAAAATGCCGAACGAACCAAACGAAACGTAAAGTTTCTTCCCATCGGTGGTAGGCGAGCCAGCGGCATAGCTGTGCGTTTCATGATGGCCTTCGTGAGGTACTGCTTCCGTTGCGGTCTTCTGCCAAAGCACTTTTCCAGTCGCCTGATCATAACTGGTGACCAGGAAGCGGTAGAAGTGCTTCGGCGGTGTAGTCATCTGCTGGATGCCTTCCGGCGGCTTGGGCAGCTCTTCGGGTTTGGCCAGCCTGTCGGTCTTCTCAGCAGAGACGATGAATATCTGATTCTGGCAGATGATGGGCGTGGCGCTGCCCCGGCCTCGCAGCGGCACTTTCCATTTGATGTTTTTGCCCGTGGAGCCATCCCACTGTATAGGCGGCTGGGCCGTGGGCGCTGTGCCATTGGCATTCGGGCCACGCCAGTGAGGCCAGACAGATTCTTCGGTTACATACGGAAAAAACAACAAGAACAGGCTGAGTAGGTAGTACACGGAACTTACACCAGTGGGTAGTGCTCCAAGGTTGTGGTCTAGAAGATCTCACGCATTTTTGAGATCGCGACTCGCCTGCTTGCGCACGCCTGCTGCCTGCACATAACCGCGTATTCTAGTCTTCTTGCCGCTCAACTCGACAGCAGTACCCTTGGCTGCTGCAATTACATTCCTCTGTTTACTCGATTTCAACACTTTCATCTTGCTGCTCTTTTTCACGGGCCCTTTTTTCTTCCCGTTTGTCGTACGTGGCTTAGGTTTCATGGTGATCTCCAGCAAAAAGGAATCATGAGTATTCTATGTATTGTCATCGATCTTAGGCAGTTGCACCATGGGCAGCGCCTGCCTCAGCCATTTGTCCTGAGCCTGCAGCAGGCTGCCGAGGCTTTTGAAATGCACCCGTTTGATGCGTGCCAGGAACTGGCCCAGCTTGCCAGCCAGTTTGGCGAGCCATTCGCCACTGATGCTGTTGGGTGGTGGCAACTCCAGTCTCTGCCCATCACGATCCGTAATGAGTTGCTCAAGTGAAGTCCCTGCCGCCACGTTCGTCATTTCAGGGGCAATGAATTTGGCTGCCTCAGTCATGTTCAGTTCCAGCGTTGTTTTGATATCCTGCAACGCCTTCAGCACTTCCCGGAAATTATCCTGGTCAATTTTCTCGTTAGCCTGCAGGTACTGAAATATGCTCTGCAGCCTGGCGTTTTCCTGATGAATACCCTTGAGTAGTTCCTGAACGATGTTGTGAAAGCGGTACCGATGCAGGAGTTCCTCTTCCCGACTGGAAGCTGCAGGCTGTTGCTGATCAAGCCTGCGTGCCAGGTGGCGATGCATCAGATAAATCTCACGATCCAGCTCCTGGAAATATTTCAGCTCCTGAGTAATTTCGCCATCTACCTGCTCAATGAGTGCGGGTACGTCACGCACGGTTTTGTCTTGTTCCCGAAACGGGAAAGTATTCTTTTTCAGACTAAGCTGGCCTGATTTCAGCCCCTGGAGCAAATCCATCTCCCTTTGCATTTCGTTAAACTGCAGGATGCGTTTGGACTGTTCATCGCCCAGCCAGCGCACAAGAAGAGCATGGATTTTCTCTTCATCCCAGACAGCATCAGGCACTTCTTCCAGATTACCCGGATTGATAAACCGGCCATCGTAATAGCCGTGATACCGCGGATCGTACGTCGTCTCAGCATGCTCAGCATCAAGGAACTTCTGCACTTCCACGGCTGGCTCAGGCTGGTACGGTTCCTTGCGATCCAACAGCTTGGTGTAAAACACCTCCGACATGTCACGGCAAAGTGCTTCCCGATTGTCGAAGAGTATCCACGGAGACCGCTCATCAATCTGGCTGCGAAGATAAATGCGCTTGGCATTCTTTTCACGCATCAGATGCGTCGGGTGGGAACGCAAATGATCAGGGATGCCATCATGTTCTTCCTGAAATACCTGCAACTGAACCGTGGAATCTTCAGGCAGTTCGGGAGGCAACCCCAGTCGTGGTTGTTTACGCAATTGTCTGAGTCTGCGTTCGGCACAGGTTTGATGATAAAACAGATCATCGGTAAAGTGGCCATGATCTGCAGCGGCATGCAGCGACTGGCTCGCATCGTTCAATGCCTCCTGGGCAAATTCGAGGCGGGACAATGCATGAATCAGAGAATCAGAACCGCAGACACTGACCGAGACATTATCCGCATTGAATTCGAGTTGCCTGCTGAGCGACAGGTGCAACAGGTTCAGTCCCTTCAGGGTGCCTCCCAATATTTTGCGCAGTACCCAGAGAATGCCTTTCAGCCCCCAGGCCGGAAACGAAATACGCAAATCAATGGCTGACCACTGATCGACAAAACGATCCCAGCCATCGCGGGAATAAACAATATCGTGAATGACCCTGTTCGCCAGCGACAGATAACTGCCCATGCCAGCGCTCTTCTGGGCGAAGTGGCCAAATTCGTGTGCAAGCACCGCTTTGAATTCATGCAGTTGCAGCGTGTTCACCAGTCCCAGGCCAATCAGTAAATCTTTGCGCGGCGGAATAATCAGATTCAGCAGCGAGGAATCGAAGATCACGCTGGCGTTGACATCAGCACTGGCATAAATGCGACGAGGCTTCGGAGCACCGGTATCCGCACACACCTGATGAATGAACTTCAGAAGCTGTGGAGAATCCTTCTCCGTCAACTGCAGATATTGATCTCGAGGCATGCGCTGCCCCTTGAACAACCCTTTGACCAGAAACACCAGCAGCAAACCCAGGCTGGCCATACCGCCGAATTTGAAGATAAACGCCCAAACGGTTCCACGGTATGAGCCTCGCTGTGTTTCGATAGGAATCTGAAACATCAGATACATGAGCCATGCTACTCCCGCAATCAACGCAAGATAAAAGATCAGAAACAGGAGCAAACTGAACAGCATGGCTGCCGAGCGAAACCGGTAGGCGCTATCGAGCCGGGTGATGGAGGCAGGCACCTGAGCCGGTGCAGGCGGATATGGAAAGTCCAGAGTCGTACTGGCCATGACAACTTCTCACGAGAGTGGGCATGATTTACTCTCGGATATCGTCAGGCAGCTTGCAAGGAATTTTTGCATCACTGTTGGATGAACTACTTCGTATCCAGCAAAAACACTTTCATGCGGCCAGCGAAGCCTCGGCGGACGCCTGTCATCTCGTCGGGGTTGAGCACATCCATCATGCTGTAGCCATCGATGCGCAGCCAGGCGGCACCCGAGGAATCGAGCACGCCGGTAGGGTCAAAAGTCTGCCATTGGTTATCAATCCAGGCTTCGCTCCACAGGTGGCCGGCAAAACCATTGTTCACCGGATCGTACACCAGGCCAAAGCAGATGCGGGCCGGTATGCCCTGGGTGCGTGCCATCGCTGCCGCCAGGACACCCATTTCTGTGCAATCACCTTCCATGGTGCGGGCAACTTCATCGGCTGTGATAAAGCCCGTTTCGTAATCGCCTTTGACATTTCGGCTTACCCAACGCGTGATACGTTCCATCTTGTGTCGTGGCTCGGTGGCATCGCGGATGGCATCCTGGGCATGCTTCTTCACCAGGGCATCGTCGCTGCGAATGTAGAAATTGCTTGAGAGATATTCAGGACCGGGCACCGCTTCCTTGATGGCAGGCAATCCTTCCAGCTCTTTTTTCGCCAAGCGAAACTCGGCCCGTTTCCCCTCTTTTTTTACAAACTGCTGCCGACGTGTGTTGAGAAACACCTGCTCCGGATGATCATCCTGGCTCATCTCCACCGCTAACCGCAAGCGGACAGGCAACCCAAACAGACTCATCGGGATAGGCTTGTCAATGGTCACCGGAGCATCTTTATCTTTCACGTTGCCGGGAAAAGCTTCGAGCGCTTTCTCCCTGCTCACCCGTTCATGCATTACCAGAACAAACAGGCTGTTGTCTTCCGTACTGATGACCGGCTCACCCGTAGCTGGATCGAGGTAATGACGGGAAGGATCGATGTAGAGTTCCTTCGGATACCGCTGCTCCACTTCCACCAGTTCTTTCAAGACACCATCCACCGACATCTGCTTGCGGCCGAGGATGACATAGGTGGAACTGGTCACCTCATTGATGATGCTGAGGAAGCCGTTTACGCTGTAAGATTTTCCAATGGATAAGTCTTTACCTTCCAGCAGTTTGTCCTGGTAGAGCAGGCCTTTGGCTTCTGGGTTCCAGGGCTTCTCCTGGCGGTAGACGACTTTCTTGCCCGCATGGTCGAGTACTTCGAGAGTGATGCGGTTGCCTTGCGGTCTGCCTCGGATAACGAGATCCTGATGTTTGCCCAGGGAGGTACGGTAGCCCACTTCGACCACGTTGCCTTCGCTGGTTTCGATGGAATATTGTTCGGAATCCTCGGAGTAAGGATCGCCGCTGCGAAGGTAGCGGAGATGATCACGGATGACGGTCTTGATCAGCGTCTTTTCATTTTCCTTCACTTCGTAGCTGAGCATCTGGAGCCAGCCGAGTTTGCCCTGGGCGTTCATCCGGTTGTACCAGATCTCGCGCACCACCGGCCCGGTGGGAATAGCCGCGCCTTTCAGCGCCTTGATATGCTGCGGCGGCTCACAGAGTAGCAGAAAACACAACAAAACGAACATGATGGCTTTCGGTATTGAGCTATCAGCTTTCAGCTATCAGCCGTCAGCTAAATGCAATGCGATGTACAACAGATATTTTACTCAATCGTTCCTTAATGCTGAAAGCTGACAGCTGATAGCTTATCTCACGCATGCAGCGCCTTGCCAGACCAGGCTGCCCGTGCTGCTTCGCCCATGCTTTCGGAGAGCGTCGGGTGGCCATGCACAATGCGGGCCATGTCTTCCGCGCTGCCTTTGAATGCCATGGTGGTGACAGCTTCCGCAATCATGTCTGATGCACGTGGTCCGAAAATGTGTACCCCCAGAATACGATCGGTGTTGGCATCAGCCAGGATCTTCACCGTGCCTTCGGTTTCATCGAGCGCCTTGGCTCGACCACTCGCCAGGAATGGGAATTTGCCTACCCGATACTGCACACCCGCCGTCTTGAGTTCTTCCTCGGTCTTGCCCACCGCAGCCACTTCGGGCCAGATGTAGATGACACTGGGAATGATGTCGTAATCAACATGGCCTTTCTTGCCCGCGAGATGCTCCGCCACTGCGATGCCTTCCTCCGATGCTTTGTGTGCAAGCATTGGACCAGCGACCAGGTCGCCAATCGCATAAATGTTGGGTACATTCGTCTGCAACAGATGGTTCACGGGAATCTTACCCGTCTTGGCATCAACCGTTACACCGGCTGCTTCCAGACCTGCACCAGCCGTGATGGGTCGACGACCTGTGCTCACCAGCACCTTGTCACCCGTTACCGTGATCGGCCCATCTTTACTTTCCGCAGTGACCACCACTTTGTTGCCATCGATTTTGGCCCCGGTCACCTTGGTATCAAGATGGAAGTTCATCCCCTGCTTGACCAGCGACTTATGCACCATGCCTGCAATCTCGGTATCGTTCAGTGGTAGCAGCTTGGGCAGGAACTCGATGACGGTGACTTTGGAACCGAGACGCAGCCAGACTGAACCCATTTCCAGGCCGATGTAACCGCCGCCGATGACGATGAGATGTTCAGGCACCTTGTCGAAATTGAGTGCTTCCGTGGAAGTGACAATCTGCTTGCCATCGACTTTGAGGAAAGGCAACCCGCTCGGTTCGCTGCCCATCGCCAGCAGGATGTTGTCGGCTTCAAGAACCGAGGTGGTGCCATCGTTGCCTTTGACTTCGACCTGGTTCTTGCTGAGCATCTTCCCCGTGCCGAAGTAACCTTTTACGCCATACTTGCGGAAGAGGAACGCCACGCCGTCGACCAGGCCTTTGACGACACTATCTTTGCGTTTGATCATGGTAGGGATGTCGAGCGTGATATTGACCACGCCGATGCCATGCCGATCAAACCGGTGCTTGGCCTGGTGATAGAGTTCGCTGGAATCGAGCAGTGCCTTGCTGGGAATGCAGCCCACATTCAGGCAGGTGCCACCCCAGGTGCCTCGCTTATCAATACAAGCGACTTTGCGCCCCAGCTGTGCAGCCCGAATCGCCGCCACATACCCCCCGGGACCACCACCCAGAACAACCAGATCGTAACGCTCTGCCATGGGAACTCCTGCTCGTCGTTAGGGTTATCTTATGAGGCACAATGAAAGAGGGCATTTATGAACATTGCAATCTGCCGTCGATGTTTTAACTTACTCTTTACCAACCCTTTTTCCTCGTAAAACATCCATGACCGCTATCCTTGGTATCTCTGCATTCTACCATGATTCTGCAGCGGCGCTCGTGGTTGATGGCGAGATCGTCGCAGCAGCACAGGAAGAGCGGTTCACCCGCAAGAAACATGACGATGGCTTCCCTACCCAGGCTATCGAATACTGTCTGCAACAGGCTGGGCTGGAGCCAGAGCAACTCGATTACGTAGGTTTTTACGATAAGCCTTTTCGCAAGTTTGAACGCCTGCTCGAAACCTATCTCGCATTTGCTCCGCAGGGGTTCCTCTCGTTTGCCAAGGCGATGCCGATCTGGCTGAAGACCAAGTTGTTCCATCGTCGGGAAATTCAGAAAGGGCTGCGCGGGGCCTACCAGAAACGGATTGTTTTTTGCGAGCATCACGAGGCACATGCAGCGAGTGCCTTTTACCCCTCGCCTTTCGAGGATGCTGCAGTGCTTACCATTGATGGTGTAGGCGAGTGGGCAACCGCCAGCTACGGGTTCGGCAAGAGTAACCAGCTGACGCTGACCCATGAACAGCACTTCCCCCATTCGCTGGGCTTACTCTACTCGGCATTCACTACCTACTGCGGCTTCAAAGTAAACTCCGGCGAATACAAACTCATGGGTCTGGCGCCTTATGGTGTGCCTCGTTTTGCAGAGCTGATCAAAGAAAAGCTCATCAGCATCCGCGACGATGGTTCACTCTGGCTCGACTTGAGCTACTTCAACTATTGCCACGGGCTGACGATGACGAACGACAAGTTCCATCGTCTGCTTGGCAAGCAACCCCGGCAAGCAGAAACGCCCATCACCGATCAACTCTACATGGACATTGCCGCCTCCATCCAGGCGGTGACCGAAGAGGTGGTGATGAAGATGGCCCGGGCGGTGCATGATGTGACGAAGATGGACAAACTCTGCCTGGCGGGTGGCGTGGCTCTCAATTGTGTCGCCAACGGCAAGCTGTTGCGTGAGGGGCCGTTCAAGGATATCTGGATTCAACCTGCAGCAGGCGATGCTGGCGGAGCGCTGGGGGTCGCGCAACTCATCTGGCATCAACTGTTAGGAAACCCCCGCAAGACTTTGCCGACCGATGCGATGCGCGGTTCCTGGCTTGGGCCGAAGTTCAGTCAGGATGCCATCACTGAATTACTTGATGAGCAAGATGCGAAGTATCAGGTATTTTCTGACGATGAGACGTTGTGCCAGGAAGTAGCGAAGCTGCTGGCTCAGGGCAAAGTGGTAGGATGGTTTCAAGGCCGCATGGAGTTTGGCCCACGGGCGCTGGGCAGTAGAAGCATTCTGGGCGATCCGAGAAACACTGCCATGCAGTCAACGATGAACCTCAAGATCAAGTTCCGGGAATCGTTCCGGCCCTTCGCCCCAGCTGTGCTGCAGGAGCATGTCCATGAATGGTTTGAGACGAAGCCGCAACAACCCAGCCCGTACATGTTGCTCGTAGCACCGGTGCGAAAAGAGAAACGATTGGACTGCGAGGCAGAATTAGCCCAGGCAGCGGGCATCGACAAGTTGAAAGTAGCCCGTTCTCAGGTGCCTGCCATCACCCATGTCGATTTCTCAGCCCGGCTGCAGACGGTGGATGCTGAGCGGCATGGCCGATATTATCAGTTGCTGAAAGCGTTTCATGAGCAGACAGGCTGCCCGATTCTGATCAATACCAGCTTCAATGTGCGGGGCGAACCCATTGTCTGCACGCCGGAAGATGCCTATCGCTGTTTTCTGGCAACGGAGATGGATGTGTTGGTACTGGAGCGTGCAGTGTTGCGGAGGGAGGAACAGGATCAAAGTAAACTAGCCAAGGGACGGGAGGAGTATCTTAAGCGGTTTGAGTTGGATTAAATTAACACGCAACCGAGAGTTTTGAATGATCTCCATCAACAAAAACCCGAAGACCAGAGACCTCGAACAGTTCGGCGTCATCTGGCTGCCTGCACTGGTGTTGCTCCTGGTCTGGCTGATCACCTCGCGGCTCGAATCATCAGTTTGGACATTTGTACTTTGCATCGTGGCTGGCCTCAGCATGTTGCTGGCAGCAACTCAGCCCATGTTGCTTAAACCAGTCTTCGTCGGTCTGCAATATCTCACCTGGCCTATCGGCTTCGTGGTTTCGCACCTTCTCTTGGCGATTATCTACTACGTTCTTATCACACCCTTAGGATGCATGTTGCGTCTGTTCGGGTACGATCCGATGCGCAGGCGAATGCCTTTTGGCACCATGTGGCAACAACGGCAGCCGGTCATCGAGCAGGCATCCTATTTCCGACAGTTCTGAGCACACCATGAGCGAACCGGAGAAAAAGCCTCAGAAGAGTTTTGCGGATGAAGCCCAGGAAGCCTCACCCGGCTTCATGGAAGAACTGTGGGATTTCATCAAGAACAACAAGAAGTGGTGGCTCACCCCCATTATTATTGTGTTGTTACTTTTAGCTGCACTCATCATCCTCAGTGGCACTGGGGCTGCGCCGTTTATTTACACGCTTTTTTAATTAAATCAGAGCCATCCGCGAACGAATCAGAAGCGTCTTGACATCGAAAGGTGTTGATCATGCTTTCTTCGATACTGGTTTGCCTGTCATGTCTTCAAGCAACGGATGATAAGCCGTTTCAGTATGTTGCTGCGCAACCTGATAAAGGGTTCCATTCGCCGTATCTGTTGAACGTGCCGGCGTCTGTCAAAGGAACGTCGTCAGCCACGATTCTGGTGATCCCCAACAACACCGGCAGCATTCATGACGACTCTGCATTTCATCAGCAGAAGGCGGAACGGACCATCATGCAGGTCAGTGACACGTTAGGTGAATCGCTGAAAGTGGTTGTGCTGGTGCCCATATTCCCACGTGCGAAAAAGGACTGGCGGATTTATACGCAGGCACTTGATCGCGATACCATGCTCAGCGATGCACCGGCATTGCGTCGGCCTGACCTGCAACTGGTGGCGATGATCGATCATGCGCGGGAATCGCTGAAAAGCCGGGGCATGAATTGTGACAGCAGAGTTTTGATGTTCGGCTTTTCTGCGTCGGGCATGTTCACCAATCGCTTTGCATTTTTGCAGCCTCACCGGGTGAAGGCAGTTGCCTGTGGTTCGCCAGGTGGCTGGCCCATCGCGCCGGTTGCTAAGGAAAAAGATAAACTTTTGCGTTACCCCATTGGCACGGGAGATTGGGAAAAGGTTACCGGGCAACCATTCGATCTCAAGGCCGTAGCAACGGTACCGATGTTCCTCTTCATGGGAGACAAGGACAACAACGATTCTGTGACCTTCCGCGATTCATATGAAGCAGAAGACGAAAAGCTGATAGGTGAATTGTGGGGTACAACCCCCATGAGCCGCTGGCCTTCCGTGGAAAAGCTCTATCAGCAGCATTTGCCCAAAGTAACCGTGAAGCTGTACCCTGGTGCAGGACACCTGGTGACTACCGTGATGCGGAAAGACGTTGCTGAGTTTTTTCAAAAGCACCTGTCAAGCAATCCCTAGTAAACAGTCACTTGAACTGGACAAGAATAACCAAATAAGAATAATGGGCTGGTTCATGGAAGAATGATTATTGCCACAAGGATGTGGAAGCTCGAGTATGTTTACACAACTGAAACAGAACAAGCGGCTCTTTCGTCGCGCGCGATTTCTGCTGATCAGCCTGGCCTTGATGTTGATCTGCCTGGGCCTCTATTTCAGCTGGGAATTCTTCCTGCATGAAGATATTGCCCGGCTACGCATGAGTTCGGGTCGAACTGTCACCAGGCGACATGAGATTGCACAAAGCCTGCAGCATACGACCAAACAGCACGGCATTGATTTGACCCTGATTTCCACAGCGGGATCCGAAGAAGCTTTGAGGCTGGTGGAGAAAGGCGAACTGGACCTGGCCATTGTTTCCTCAGGCATCGTGAACAAGAACATTTCCCAGGTTCGCGAAGTAGCGGCACTGCATGTTGAACCTGTTCACTTTCTCGTCCGTCGTGAACTGGCGGAAAAGCACCAGTTTCTCAGGGAGATGGTTCGAAACAAACGAGTTAACCTGGGAGAGCCAGGCAGCAGTGCGTATGCCCTTTCACTCGAAATGATGACAGCAACTCAGATGAAGCCATCGACCGACACCGTGGCAGGTGATTTCACTATCACCACCCTGGGTGATGAAACGATTGTCGAGCGTTTGCAACAGATTCAGAAACTACAGGGTGCCGAGCGTGAAGCTAAACTTCAGGAACTGCCTGATGTTCTGATCCTTGTTGTCTCCATGCCTTCGCTGGTGGCTCAACAGTTGATTAATGTGGCAGATTATCGGCTGGTTTCTATTCCCTTCGCACGCGCTTTCATTCTCAACACTTCGCATCAGAACCAGCTCAATTCAGTGATTGATCACAGTTACCTGGAGCAGGCTACCATCCTGGCAGGCAGTTACCTCGCCCAGCGTGCTGAGCCTGCCCAGGATTGCCCGACCCTGGGCATGCGACTGCTGCTGGTAGCCAACAAGCAGGTTTCGGCCAAGGTTATTTACCGCCTGATGAAATGCCTGTACGAAGGTGAGTTTGCCCGGCGGTACAAGCCAGTCAGTCCGGAAGAGCAGGCATCCGCCTATGCGATTCACCTGGGCGCGCTGGCGTACATAAATCGGAACAAAACCAACTGGATTAACGAAGCAGTGGAGATGGTCAAGCAGGGATTGAGTGCGCTCGGCTTGTTCACTGCAGGAGCCCTCAGCCTGTTTGCCCTCTTGCGTACCAAGCAGCAGAAGTCGCCTGGCGATTACCTGAATGAAATCAGGCAGATTGAGTTGATTGCCCGAGGCACCATCAAATCGGCTGAGGCACCCACGGAAAGGCTGGCCCTGGCACATTATCTGGATCAGCGATTATCCCAAATCAAGTCAGACCTGATTCAGGCCTGCACCAAAAAACACTTTAAGAACGAGGTTATGCTGCTCAATGTCCTGACCATTCTGATGGACACCCGACAGCAGATTGCTTCACTGTTGTCTCATCATGAATTACAGCCCGGACAAGCATCACCCTGGTCCACGACAATTTCCTCAACCCTCAAATTGGCAGGATGATGTCAATGTGAACCGACAGGAATACGTTGAAACTAACCAGATGCCCGGCATCTGAAACAAACCGAACTTTTCACCATGTTGTTGCAGGAGGCTCTCATGTTGCATTCGCTGTTGCTGGTTTCCCTGTTCATGTGTTTTCAGGGTGAAGTGGATGACACCAAATCATTTCAGGGGAAATGGAAAGTCGTCACGGTGCTGGAGGATGGCAAATCGCTGACAGAACAGGAAATTGCTACCAAGCTGGTAGCGGATGGCTACTTTACCGTGGAAGGGCTGGTCATCAGCATGCTGCCACCGGGGCAGTTTGAAGCGAAAAAGATTCCGTTTGTGCTGAACAGCAAAACCGAGCCGAAAAGCATTGATCTCATGGGGGCCAATAAAGTTGGAGCCACGGGGATCTATCTGCATTCAGGCGATAGTCTGATGTTGTGCTTTCCGGGAATCAATGAAAAAGGCCGTCCGACAGATTTTTCCAACCAATCTGGATCTCATCGCGTCCTGATGGTGTTGCAGCGAGCCTCAGCAGGCAGCAAAACGACTGCCAATGCAGCACCCACCAAGGCGGCACCGGCTAATCCAAACCCAGCGCCTGCTCCGACGCCAGCCGCTGCACCGGTGACCATTGTCTACCAGCAATTGCCTGCCGCCCCCAGCACCATGCAGGAAATGCGGAGCAAACTCATAGGCACCTGGGGACATCAGACCGAAGAGTCGATCAACTATTACACGCTGAATGCCGATGGCACTTTCAGTACCACCATCGACTGGAAATCAGGTATCAAGAACACCTTCAAACACGACCAGCGAACCAGTGGCACCTGGGTGCTGGAGAACGGCGTAATTGTCGCCACGATCAAGGCATCGACCGAGAAAGAAATGATCAACCAGGTATTTTCCTGGCGAGTGACCAACCTGAGCGACAAGAACCTGGTAGCGATTGATAACCAGGGCAAGGCTCGTTATGAATGGCGGGTGAGGTAATTACAGTGAATACAAAAGAGGATGCTGCATCCACAGCATCCTCTCTTTTATTGCGCAATACTATTTTGATTTTTTGTACACCAGCAGCAGCAGTTTGGAATCGGCAGGCGACTTGAATTCCTTGGGATATTCCTTGCCTTCGGAATCGTAGCAGACAGTCAGTTGATCATCTTTCAGTTCGTAGATGGCGAGCATCGTTTTTCCCTTATTGGGGCCATCATCACCCACGATCTTGAGACGGTGAGGCTTGGTGGAAGTATCAGCTTTGCAGGTGCCTTTATCGGATTGCCCCGCCATGCTGACTTCATATTTCTCGTCTTCGATGGTCAGTGTGATAGCTTCAAGAAGTTCCGCAGGCAGTGCATTGCCTGAGACTTCAGCCTTGGTGGGTTTCCACACACCATCGACAGGGGATTTTTTATCATCGGCCGTGGCGATGCTGCAGAAAAACATCAAACCAACCGCAAACCATTTCATCGTACGCTCCAGAAAAGTTGTTCATTTGTCATCCGAAAAATGGATAACGCAAGGTCTGGATAGTTTATGCAATTCCTGAATCTGTGGGAAAGAGATTACCCTGCCGCCAGGCTGAACCCTCGTTGCCAGCGATTACCCATGGCCTTGGCAAACAGAATGTCAGTGAACTGAGCCGATACACCTGTCAGGTTTTCGGCAGTTCCGGTGCCGCCGCTGGCACCCATCAGCACATCGAGAATGCCATCCAGATTTACATCAATCAGGGCCAGGCGATTGGTGAGCAGGCTGCCCCGGAACCGGCTGGGCTGCTGGAAGAACAGTGAACTTGTGCCGGAAAGACTCAATCTGGATCGCGCCAGGGTTTCACCTTTGATGGAGGTGACTGAGCCTACGACATCAACGATGCCATCGCCATCGATGTCTCCGGCAGCGATGCTCAGCCCTGCCTGCCTGCTGCCCAGGAACTTTCTCGCTATGTTGGAATCAAGCCCGGCAAACGGATTGGCAACTGCAAGTGCGGAACCGGTGCCTGCAGACCAGGCATGGGTAAGGTATGATCGGCCATTGGAACCCAGGGTCACCAGATCGGCACGCTGATCGCCATTGAGGTCTGCTAGCGTGAAGGCCCAGGAGCCAAGATAGCTGCGTATCGTTTTCTGACCGAGATAGAGTGCATTGATGCCGCTGAAGTACCGAACGGTGCGAGCACCCTGATGAATGCCTGAGACCGCTACATCGTCGTAGCCATCACCATTGACATCGCCGACAGCGATCTCCAGCGATTGCCTGGTTTTGCCGAAAGGCTGAACGCCTTTGCCCCAGTTGCCATCGAGAGGCTGGCCCTCTGCGGTAAAGGCACGCACCCAGCCATCGCCATTGCGAGCCTGGGCTACAACGACATCGGCTCGCTCGTTATCGCGCAGATGGCCAACTGCTACTCGCACGCCACCTTTAAAGCTGCTCGAAAACGCCTGGAAATTGCTGATCGTTTCCAGCGTGTCAGCATCCATCACCAGCACTTGAGGCAGATTGCCCGTGTCGGCACCAACTGCAATGATGTGATCTGCTGCAGGCTCTTCGCCTTGAACATCTACTGTGATGGTGCCAACCGCCATGTTACCGCTGCCATCGGTAATGGTGTAAGTGAAGACATCGGTGCCTGTGAATCCATCAGGCCGGTAGTAATCGACGAAGGCCCAGAAAGGCTGCCCTTGTGATTCTTCCGGGTTGGAAAACGTGGTGAAGGCCCCACTGTTCACTCCGGGGGTAACACTAACAATTTTTGCCTTGTAGAGGTATAGTTCATCCAGATCGACGCCGAAGGTGCTTGCTTCAAAGACACCTTGCCTGGCGAATACCTGGCCTGCGGGTAAGGTGAGATGATAGTTCTTGGCTATGGGCGGACCATCATCAACCGGTGCAAAGTCGATGGTGAATTCGTGCATGGCAACCGCTGCACCGCCTGCATGCACCGTATTCGGATCGCTGACAAGGAGATGTCCCCACCATTCAGCATCATAGAGTGAGTAACGATTGGCGTACAACGTGCTGATTGCCAGACCATCGAGCGCAGCATTGATGGCAGAAAGGGTTCCCTGGAAAACGATGTGGCTGTCAGCAACGCCATCTCCTGTCAGGAAAGTTATTCCAGCAGTACTACCCAGGGTAAAGGTAACAGAATTATTGGGAAAGCCATTCTCAGGGTGAACGATGCTGTGCAATTCGGCAGTGAATATCTCATCTGGCGCTGCATCGGGGTCGGTGACAATAATCGCAGTGCCCAATGCTGTCGAAAAGACAGCGGCGTCATCTTCAAAAGCGTCAACATCACGTGGCCCTGCTGCAACCGGCGCCTGGTTCTGATCACCAGCAGGCAAAACAACCAAGCCACTGACACTGGTAACACCAGGCAACGTGCCGAGCAAAGTCGCAGCGCCGGTAGACAGATCAATCGTATAGAGATTGGCTTCATGATTGCTGTTGGTCAAGGCTGCATAGGCAGTGTCGTTGACGATATCGAAGCCACCCTTACTGGTGAAGTCAACTCCTAGTGAGCCGACGGTGACAATCGATGTTGGCGGAGAAATGAAATCAGGCAACATGGTCTGCCTTGCCAGCACACCCTGCTGGGCATCCAGGAAGTAGATGTCGGCGGGCAAGGTCGGGTTGAAATCGATCGCTGCATCGGTCAAGTTCATTGGCAAACCGAAGTTGACGTCGCCAGCCTGATAAGCGAGATCTACACCATTAGTAATGTTACGCGGTGCACCTTGTGCAGCGGAAAAGCTATTGTAATCGTGGTAGAACCGGTTTCTCAACGAAAGTAGTTCATTGTTGTTTCCCAATGGATTAAACAGCCTGGCAACCAGCGGATTGCCCGAATCCAGACCGCCCAGCGTGGTCAGTATAGTATTAGGCCCTTGATCCTGCTGAAAAGACAAGATGTATGATTGTCTGTTCGTTTCACTGACTCGAGTAGCGACGCCGTTGATTGGATTGATGGTGTAGAAAGTGGTGTAGCGCTGAAGGACATCGCCAAATGGATTGACATTCGTCAATTCACTTCGGCTGCCCACCGCATAAAGTTGACCATTGATACTCCAGCGATCCAAACCGCTTAGCGTTTCGCCGTTCATCAATCCAGAGATGTTGATGGTGGAAACATTTCCGGGAGAGGAATCTTCAAAAAGCAGCAACTTGTTGCCATCGGCAAGAGCTGCCAGTTGAGCTGGGACACTGCGGTCTTCGAGGTACTCAAGCCTAAGTTGTACTTTTCGATTGCAAGCTTTTTTCATGGCCGATTTCAGATGAGAAAATGAAAGTAATGAAAACTAACAGGCACTTTGCCCTTTGTACAAAAGAAAACTGGGCAAATTAAGTAGAGTGCAACAACTTTTCTCGCGGATAGACGGAAACTTTGTAACCGTTGTCAGTCAGAGCAGTTACCCGGAACGCCATCGGTTCCAGACAGCAAATGCCCCCAGACCAATCAACAGGCTCAATCCGCCGTACAAAAGGGCTGGTATGTCTGATGTGCAGAACACCAACGTCCAGCCTGCAAACGAGATGATCGCAGGAATCGGGAATAACGGCATGCGGAACCGCATCCGGCTTTTCAGTTCAGGCACCCGGCGAATGTAGAAAACGGTCACAATCTGGCCCAGGAACTGAATCAAGATGCGACTGGTCAGCAGTGCTGCAATCACTGCCTCCAGGTTTCGCAGACAGGCCAAAGCGCCGATGATGCCAAGGGCAATCAAGGCATAATGGGGAAACAGGTGCCGGGGATGCAGTTGGCTGAACAG
The DNA here is from genome assembly GCA_016795155.1 of Planctomycetia bacterium. Classification (NCBI taxonomy): domain Bacteria; kingdom Pseudomonadati; phylum Planctomycetota; class Planctomycetia; species Planctomycetia bacterium. Next base: position 86,304 of record JAEUIE010000054.1, read on the forward strand.
CCTGAAAAAATGTCCGGTACGGGCGGCGGCATAAGGCACACGACAATAGCTGAGCATGGCGGCATACGTTGCTGCGAGCGCTGTCCATAAGATCAAGCAAGTCATCAGTTGCCCGGCCCAACCGCCGTAGAGTTTTTCAAAGGCATCACTGGCGATGTGCTTGCTCTGGGCAACATCCTGCCAAGGCATGACTGCATACAGGCTCAGGTTCAAACTGAAATAAAGTGCGGCAATGAGCAGCACCGCAATCAGGATGGATTGAGGCAGATTCCGTTCAGGCTGATCGACTTCTTCCCCCATGTAACAGACCTGGTAGTAGCCGAGGAAATCATACATGGCAATGGCGAGCGCTGCCCCGGCTCCGATCCATAAGCGATAATCGCCTTGCAACCCAGTGTTGACTGCAGAGACCAGTTGATCCTTCGCAATAGTCAGCAGCCCCAGGTCAGCTTTGAGCAGGCAGCCTGCGATCATCACGAGCATGGTGACAAGCATACCAATCCAGAGGACCACCATGAGTTTGCCCGCTGCCTGGATGTTGCGCCAGGCGAGTGCTACGATGCCGAGCATGATGACCATCGCCACCAGGTTTTCGAGTTGAATGGTCCAGGGCCAATCGGTGGCGACCAGTTTCAGGTCAGGCATCAGGTAGCCCAGGTACATGGCAAAGCCAAGGGCACCGGTTGCCAGTTCCAGCGGGGCACTGAAGAGAAATTGCCAGACGAAGAGAAACTTGAACAGTTTGCCTACTGGCTTCTTGCCATAGGCCTGATCGTAGAAATGAAACGTGCCACCCGCACCGGGGAAGGCGCTGGCCAGTTCCGCCCAGACCATGCCATCGCAGATGGCGACCAGAGCGCCAATCAGCCAGACGACCAGCGAATGGGTGCCACCCATATTCTTGACGAAATCGGGCATGGTGATGAAAGGCCCCACGCCAACCATCATGGCCATGTTAATGCTGACGGCTTGCAGCAATGTCAATCGCGGAGCGGATGAACCACGGGGTTCCATGCACCATCCCTAAAGAAATTTGGAGAATGTCACATCATACACGAATTGATGACAAGAAATAGAGTATTCTTTTTGCATCCGCTTTTCACACTGGTTAGGCTGGAGCATCCTTTTGGGAATGTAACATGTTTCGATATTTCTACAGTCTGTTGGTTTTCATCCTGTTGTTACCAGAGTCGGTTGGTAAGCAACCTGGGTCAGAATCATTTTCCAGTTTTATCTATCCCAAGACCATGGTTTTCCTGCACATGCGGGTACATGAACTTTACCAGTCTGCCTTGATGAAGGAATTCATTACCACCGAGAAGAAGAGCCTCGATACTCTCGACCAGAAGTTTGAGATCAGCTATGGAATCAAACTCGAAGATATCGACACGTTCACGTGGTATGTCGACCAGTTCGAGTTTACTCGGGAAGAAAGCCCTGATCCGCAAAAGTTCTTCTATATGCTGCTGGTTTCACGAAAAGACCTTGATTACGCGCGAATACGATCCAGCCTGGAATCGAACGTGAAAACAATTCGGGGAAGCAAGTATGAAGGTGTGGTGGGAGCAACGAATGCCTATGTCCGCATCAACGACCGTACTGTGCTCCTGTTTGTTGATGCTAATGGACGACAACCCAAACAGTTTGAGCAGGATGTCTCAAAACTTCTTTCCCGACTGGAACCAGCCAGCGAAGTGCCTGAACGGTTGAAAGCCAGTGTTGCCCAGGCTTCAGAGAAAGCCAACCATTTGGTGCTAGGCTTTCAGATGCCGGTAAAACTGGGACAGTTCCTCGAAGATCAGTTGAAAGAAGCACCCCAGATGGCGGCTCCGTTCAAAGGTTTTGCCAGGATGCAATCGATGTGTCTGACATCGCATGTTGAACCACAACAGCAAAACACGCTGCAACTGAAATCAGTCATGCATTTTAGCGATGATCGCGATACACGCCTGGGCCTGGCTGCCATGAAATATGGATTGGCCACCGGCAAGATCACCCTCAACAACATGCCTCTCGAAAACGCACCACGAACCCTGGAGAATTTCTGGGTCTATGCAGCCAGCGTGCTAAAGAAACAGTTGGACCAGATTAAGATTGAACCGAATGGGAACGATGTGGTAACCATCTTTCCACTGCAGGGGAAAGAATTCCTTCCTGTGATTTCGATGCTGATCGAAAAAGTCCACTATGCCGCCAACAAGGTTTCCAGTGCCATGAATATGAAGCAACTTATGATTGCCATGCATGAGTACCATGCCGATCAGAACTGTCTGCCTCCAGTCATGTCTCTCAAGGATGGCAAGCCACTGCATAGCTGGCGGGTTCACATCCTGCCGTATCTGGGCGAAGCCAAGCTCCATCAACAATTGCGACTGGATGAACCCTGGGACAGCGACCATAACCGGAAAGTATTCGAATCTAACCCCATGCCCAAGGTGTTTGCACATCCCACCCAACAGAATGCAGGGAATCGCAAGACACCGTACCAGATGTTTTACAGTTCAGCTCAGGCAACCAAGCCCGCAGCCCAGCGACTCGGTACCAAGGTAACGTTGGGGCAAATCACCGTGAACGACGGCACCAGCAATACTGGTGCAATGGTCGAACATGGAAACACCGTACTCTGGTATCAGCCTGTAGATATTGAATTCGACGGTTCAAAAGAATTCCCCGTTCTCAAGCCGATGTGGCCAGGAAACCGTATTCAGATTGCCATGTATGATGCATCCATTCACACTGGCATCTATGGTGACCACGGGAATCTTTGGAAAGCTGTGTTCACCTGGCGGGGCGATGAGCGGCTCGACTTTTCGCCGATCATCGATTGAGCGGCCCAATTAATCTCTCCGATTAATACGCTACCGCAACACCCCTATCGCCAGTCGGCCATCGGTGTGCCACGGATCTCCGCCGCCATTCTTGCCTTGCAATTGTTGATGGAACCCATCCTGGTAGGTGGAACTGATCAGCTTGCCAGTTTTCTGCAGGCACTGCATCAGGTAATCACGCTCTTCATCGACGTTGGCAGCGGTCACATGGGTAATCTGCCCGGTGGTTCTGCTGAAGCCAACGTGTTTATCAAATACTGCGGAACCGATCCAGAGCGGGCGGCCTTGTGCATCGGTCTTTTCAGCTTGCCAGAACCGAACATGATGCCTTTCACGTGGATTGTCCCCAACGGGTTGTTCAAAGGCGAGGTCTTCCTTGCGGCCAAACAGGTACAGACTGCTGACCGGGGCCGCATCGTAAGGATGTTTAAGCACCGTTGCTTCCGCAATTTCCAGGCAGCTTTTGAAGCTGAGCGGATCAGCGGGATACCACTTCGCTGCGACCATGATCTTCATCAAGTCTGTCTTGGTGCCGATGAGTGCAATGTTCAGCGGGTCGCCTGGGATTCCTGTACCAGTCGTCGTAATGCCCGGCATATTATCGAGAGCCGGATGCAGCTTGGTATAGGTTTTCCAGAACAGGGGCAGTAGCAGGTAGGCGATGATTCCCCAGAACAGAATGGAGACAAACAGCCAGTAGATCACTGTTCTGGAAAATCGTCTGTTTTTGCCAACTGAAGGTGCTTCAGTCATAGTTTATTGCTCGCTGTGGAATGAGATTAATCTATCAGCATTCGACCGGAAGACGGAAATCATTTGAGTTTTACTTGCCTGTCGTATCATAAGAGACAGCCATATTGACAAGGGTTTACCATGCAACGGGCATTCGGTTTGGCATTTCTTCTTGTTCTATGCGCAACACTTTCCGGTTGTGGCAACAGCAATGATGCTCTTGCACAGGATTTGATTGGAGCCATGAATGAGATGGCTGATGCTGCCGAGAGTGGCAATAAAACAAAAATCCAGACTGCTACGACCAGGTTTGCTCGTCTCTTGAAAGAATATAAAAACCTGAGTGCAGAAGAAAGCAAACGAATCCAAGCGAAATACCAGTCTCATTGGCAAGCTGCATCCAAACGCATGGAGATTGAACTCAAGAAAGCTATAGTATCAGGCAAGATATCTCCCCCGGATATGATGTCCATCAGCGAACTCATGTTGAACATGAAGTAAGAAGTGCACCGACATAATACCTGATCAACCACCGGCACTCACCGGAGGTCTATTTTCCGCTTTTTACTTTGTATTGCAAAGTGATAGATGTTTCTGTACCATCTTCCCATGAAATCCTTCCTGTGTGAGTTTGTCTGGTTCGGCATACTGCAGGCAAGAGCCTGCGTGTTCGCAGGCAGCTTCTTCCTGGTGCTGCTGGTTTCCCAATGGTGGCCTGTAGACATTCTGCCTCGCTACGACTTTCTCTGCCTGGCTGCCATCGTCATTCAGATTCTGCTTGTCCGCTTCCGTGTCGAAACGGTTCACGAGGTCATGGTGCTGGGTGTATTCCACCTGCTCGGCTTGTTGCTGGAGTTATTCAAAACGCATTCTGCCATCGGCTCCTGGAGTTACCCTGAAACAGGCTATCTGAAGTTGGGCTGGGTGCCACTCTATAGTGGCTTCATGTATGCTGCTGTCGCCAGCTACATCTGCCAGGCCTGGCGGCTTTTTCATTTGCAGATGCGACACGTACCCCCCACCTGGCTCAGTCTGCCACTCGCTGTGGCCATCTATGGCAACTTCTTCGTGCATCATTTCTGGATCGATATCCGCTGGTGGCTTATTGCTGCCGTAGTGATTATCTATTCACGCACTATGGTCGATTTCACCGTCATCCAGAAACGCCGAACGATACCCCTGGTACTCAGTTTCTTCCTCATCGGGTTCTTCATCTGGATTGCTGAGAATATTTCCACCTTTGGCAAAGCCTGGGTCTACCCCGATCAACTCAGTGGCTGGCGAATCGTCGGCTGGAACAAAATCACTTCCTGGTTCCTGCTCGTGATCATCAGTGTCATCATCGTGGCTATTCTGAAGCGAGTGAAATCGAGCGGGGTTTATGATTCATCGACGAGCGACGGCATCGTCTCTATTCAACAACAATTCGCAGGGCCAATTTGCCCGTGGTACTTCAAGCCGAGGGTCGAGCATACGAAACAATAGCATCCTTGCTTTCTGCAACCCAACATGTGATGCATTTCAAACATATTATAGCAGTTGAGATTGAGGTCACATCATGTGCTTCGCCTTCCAGATTAAAGCCAACTTCCAGGAAGTGGCTGAGTATTTTGAACTTCAGTCGCAGGCTCCGCAGGAGTATCAAGGCGATCTCTTTGCGAACAAACCGGCGCTGACGATCATGCCGCAGCGGGTGCCACAGGTATTGACATGGGGATTTCAGCATCCGACGCTGAAGAAACGGGTCATCAATGCCCGTGTAGAAACAGTGGCGACGAACCCGCTGTTCAAATCAGCCTTTGCCAAGCACCGATGCCTGATCCCCGCCACGGGGTTTCTCGAATGGGGCGCCGACAAGTGCAAGTATCTCATTCAACTCGATGAACCCCTCTTTGCCTTTGCCGGCATCTGGCGAGCCGGAGAGGTGACAATGCTGACCTGTGGCCCGAATGAGTTCATGAGCACGATTCACGATCGCATGCCGGTGATTCTCCCCCGCCGCAGTTACGACCACTGGCTGGATGAAGGTGGCAAGCAATGGCTACAACCTTACGAAGGCAGCATGCGCTCGCTACGGATTTCAGAACCAGCGGTGAAGGCAGAGAAGAAGGAGCGGCAGGGGGAGTTGTTTTGATTAAATGTGAGTGCTTGTGGAACGGCACCGAAACTATCCGTGAGTTTATTTTTGAAGTTAATCGTACTTTGGGTTGTTGTCTTTGAGGTTGCCAGGATAATCCAGAAGAAACTTACTTACTTCGTTGAAAAGATGTTCGGGATGGATCACTATAACAGAACAATCAGCGCCTATAGGTTTTCGAGAGACGTTCGGTGCGACTTGCTTGAAAACACGAGAGTACCTGTGCTTCGCCATCATGGCGCGGCGATGCTCCCTACCTAAACTTCTCACCAATTTGTGGCAAGTGTTAATTACCTTGCTCTCTCAGGAATTTTTGGCCGGTTTGCTTACCGTTTGAAGATTGTACTGGTGTATATTGCCAGACTTCATCACTTGCCATCAGCAGGCATCGATCATTTCATGGGGTAAGACATGTTCGAAGAGCAAATAGGTAAGTTAATCAAGACTACCAACGATGTCAGTTGGGCGCGAATTCAGAGTTCGTATCAGGCCACGCTGGAAATCCATACGAAAAATGGCGGACTCTTTATTGTCAACGCCGTCTACTTCGCGAAAGTGCCGCCGATAGGCAGAAACAGTTATTTCCCTTACAAGATGTACAGCATGCAGAATCTGGCCTTGCGAGGAGGCGGGCACGCGATTCAAGCGTGGGTCGATCCTTCCGTAGGGAAATTCCTGGACAAACTCGGCGATTCTCACGATATGCTTCCTTATTTCACTGCGACACTGAAGAACCGTATGGGCGGAAAAGATATCTGGGTCGCGCGAATCAATGATGCTTTTCTCGTTGAACAGTTAAAGCCCCAACGAGGTTATCAGGTCTTCAAGTTCTTCGGGCTTCGACTAACCAATCTCCTGCCTGATGCACGGGAAGAACGCAAATCTACCATGTATGAAATGCTCAAGATGCTGTAGCGAATTCCGCTGCACAGTCAGCTCCTGGGCATGCAAGAGCCTCAACGTCAGCACTGCCATGCAACACATCCCCAAAACAGTACCCCCCTGTGTAACCATCATCGCTAGGGCTATTGCATTCGCGGTAGGCCCGAGTGAAGCGGGTCAATAGTACATATTTGGACTATAATATCCTTTGCTGTATTGTGACTTTGGTATCTCCGTGCAGTTATCCTGGCACCACAACACTCACCTTGAAGAAGGATAATAATCCATGAAGAAACTCTTGATCGCCGTCATCATCCTCATCCTCATCGTCGGTGGTATCGGATTGTGGAGAGGTTGGTTTACTATTCAAGCTGATCCAGCAAAGTTCAAACAGGATCGCGAGGCTCTCAGCAAGACCTTCGGCGAAAAAGCCAAGGCACTTAAAACAAGAATCTCAACACTGATGAAAAAATCGGAAGGCCTTCAGGGGGAAGAAAAGGCTTCTGTGGAAAAGGAATTAGCTGAACTGCAGAAGAAGCACGATCTTCTCGAGAAGCAAATTAAGGAAACTGCAGAATCGGGGATGGATACCTTTGGAACACTCGAACGGGAAATGACCGAAAACCACGACGCGCTGGAAAAGCAAATTGAACAACTGACCAGAAAACTGGAAAAGGGGAAGGAAAAGTAAGCCAAGGCACTGTGCAATAATGGTCCCATTCACCCAACATCAATTAGCCCACGGCTCTTTAAGCCAGGGGCGGGACCTCGGTGCATTGAGAGTGCAAAATGTATCGCGAGGGTTTCGTTGATCGGCGCGATGGTCTAGTACCACGGCATTTAATGTTGCTCAGTGCCACCTGGTCTAGAGAACTGATGGAATTGTGCAACGTGCAGCCCGGAACGCCAGTGACGGGGTGACCTCGCTGACGTGAGTGGTGTTGCTATCGCTATGCAGAAGTTGACACGCGATTAAGTGTTGTATTCACTTGACGGAGTGTGAAGAACGCCCGTCGCCGCTCCCGTCACTGGCGAGCTTTTTGCGCCATGAGCCGAAAGGTATTGCGCGACAACAAGTTGGGCTCCATACTAGGCACCAGAAGTACCACCTTCGGAGCCGATTATGGAGCACCAACTCTGGAATGCTATTGTGACCACTCTTGCCGCACTCT
>JAEUIE010000055.1 GCA_016795155.1 Planctomycetia bacterium
TGCCTCCCTGAAAGTCTGCCAACACCCGCTCACGTAAATCAACCGAGTACGCTTTCATCTGTGACTCCATGACATGGACACGTCACAGTATTTCATGTATTACCTGAATGCGCAAGATGGTTTTTGAAAATGCTCTAGCCACGATCCTGTTGTGTGTTCAGCTCATCCAGTGAATCATGGATTCGTTGATCGTGTCGGGTACGGAACTGCTGCATCAGTTGCTCATGGGTCTGTTCATCCTTCCTGAAATAACGAGGCAGCAGGCACACAATGCACAGTACTGGTATTGCCATGATCAGGAAAATGGTAACCAGATTGTGCCAATGGGATGCCTGATCAGGTGTTGGGGGGATCAGAGGCGATTTACCCACCAGCACTGGCAACATCCATGTTTTCTTTTTGCCAGCATCCTGTTGAAAACGGGCTACTTTGTAAAAGTATCCCGAAAATTGAACATCACGCAAATAAAGTTGTTTCCAATCCTTCTGCAGTGTTTTCAATTTCTCAGGCAAATCGACGAACAGTATCAGGTACTGATGTTCTGGTTTGGCGTTGGTCATTAACCCCAGGTAACATACCTCCATGCCCGGCACCTTGCGGTGCAATTCCATCGGTTCACCCAGCGAAATCAGATCGCCTTCGATTCGTATGATTTCGCCTCGAAAATATTCGGGTTTTTGCAGTAATGCCTGGTAACGCGTTCCAGTAATGGCATCGTTTTCCAATGCTCCCGGCACAGCATCTCTGGCTAATTGCAGCAGATGATACCTGGCATCCGCATCCCGACTGGCACGTGCAGATGCCTGCATTTCGGGAAGTGCATCTGGAGCAGGTGTCAGAAAACCTTCGCTGTCCACGGCGCTCTGAATGGTTGCCAGATGAGGATACGGGGCTCGACGCTGGCCTGCTTGCCGGGTTTCGACCTGTGGAATTGTTTCACTGACAACTTCGTTTTTCCTTTCCGGTTCAGCCTGCAGCCATTGCCATACCGTGGGCCTTCGGAAACTGGCCTGGGCCAACACTACAATCAGCAGCGATGTGCACAGAAGAACATAGGTAATGAGGCGTCGGCTCATCACTGTTCAATGGCTCCCAGGCTGACTCGTGGAAAGAGGTCGCGACGTTCCTTCGTTTGTGGATTGAAATTTCGGCGGGCAGCATCGATCACCCGCATCATAATTTCCCATCGCAATGTCGGTGTACCTTTGATGGTTATGCGGTCTTCCGTCGGGTTTCGGTTTTTGAGTTCAAGGAGTTCCCTGGTCAGCCCATTGATCAACGCTTCTGTCTTGTCAGGTTCCGTATCGTCTGGCTTTACATCCGTTGTACCCACCTTAATCGAACTCAGCCGTCCGCCTTCCATGGCACGCACTTCGATGAACAAGGTTGATTTGAGTTCAGTGGGCTGATCGGGGGCAACCTTGTCTTCCGGTTTGGGCGCCTTGTCTTCTCCGCCGACTTCTGCCTGGGCCAGGTTGATTGGAAACTGCCCTTCGATGGCTGATGGATTATAAGTAAAGACAAAAAATGCCAGAATCTGAAATGCCATATCGAGCATGGGCGTGACGAAGACCGAGGTCGAGGAGAATTCTCCCCCCGATGCAGACTCAGCCTTCACCCTATGCCTTCGTTTTCTCATGACAGTTACTCGCTCAAACAGTGCAAAATACTAATCTGCTCCCCTCTCACCAGGGGGAGAGGGGACTCTACTCATTCCTCGTATAAGCACGCAGTTCAATCCGTTGAAAGCCGGCATTTCTGCATTGCTGAATCAGGTCATAAATCAACTTGTATTCTGTTTCGACATCAGCACGAACTATAACGGGTACTCTCAGTTCCTTGATGGAATCGACCGGAATTTTATCGCGAGCAGCCATGCGTAACCGCAGGTCCTGCGCCAGGATTTTCATGCGGTTCATGGCACGCCCCAATCCGAGTGCTTTCTGGTCTGGTCGATCAAGAATGGTAATGTCCTCACCGCCCAGGATGCGGAAGCGAAAAGTCCGGGGCACGATGGGATCGCGTACCGGCTTGCCTTCGCTGGTCATTACGATGGTGCCCGCAGGAGAAAGCCTGTCCTTACGCACCAGTTCGATATTGATCATGATGTATTCCTGCTCCGTCTTAGGTTGAATTTCCTGAGCGGAGGAGGATAAAGGCAACTGCACATTGCCACTGACCTGTTCAGCAGCAAAATTGATGCAGGCCAGAAAGAACATGATCAACTGCAGCACCAGATCGAGGAGTGGTGTGAGATTGATCTCCATCTCGTTGCTGTCGACCGAAACTGCCATGTAACATTCACCTCGCTGGTGCTTACCAGCAGAATTTCATCAGGCTTTAGGAGGTGGTTTGCTTTGGACTGAGGCAACCGGTGGCACCGAAGCAGTACCGGCATCGGGCTTGCGGGAGTTGTAGTAGGTTTGCGTGAGCAGATCATCAGCCAGCAGACTGGCATCAATAACGATTCGAGACAACCTGTTTTTGAAATAGGTGTAAACGGGAATCGCCAGCACCGAGAGAAAAATACCAATCAAGGTTGCATTGAGGGCATGTGAAATACCGCTGGCCAGCTTGCCAACATTGGGAGTAGTTCCTGTGCCCAGTTCAGCAAAAGTATCAATCATGCCCGAAACGGTACCGACGAGGCCAATCAGTGGCCCCAGTGTGCCCAGAACTGCCATATAGCCAAGCAGGCTGTCTTTTCGGTTTTTGGCGCTTTCAATCATGAATTCCGCAGCATCGCGGGCTTCGGGCAGACCTGATGACAGTCTGGCCATGCCGGCCGCCATGACTTTGCCAAAAGGTGATGGTTCAGCACGAGCCAATTCGAAGCCTTCCTTGAACTGTTTGTTAGCCAGCATGCCATCCAGTTTTTCAATGAAGTCGGCAGGCATGAAGTTGGCTGCCCGCAAATCAATGATCAAATAAACCATCAACCCGACGAAAAAAAGGTAAGCTGCTATCAGCACCCAGCCTGTTGGACTTTTGAACAAAAAGTCCATCATAGGTGAACTGCTCACTTCCGCTGTTTTGGCAGCAGGTGGAGGAGGAGCAGCAACTGGTGCAGCTCCCTCAGCCTGAGCGTTCACCGTTTGAAACTGTGCCATGCAGCAACACAAGCACATCGCCAGGAGCCAACGTCCCATGAACTCATTGAATGAAAACCCGAGAATCATGGATTCCTTTCACCATGTGGGTATTGCTGCTCGCAGCCTGGTTTGACTGGAGCATTGCCTCTACCAGATTAACACTGTCTTTCTTGTAAGAACATGAGGCTGATGCTGGTCATTGTCAAGCGTTTTCCCCAAAATCCATTGCAGAGACCTGCGACAGTCCGTTTCCTCACCGAAGAGAAATCATGCTCGATCTGTTTCGATTTATCTATTACGTTCGATATTACAACTCAATCATGAAGTACACCCCGGAGCGTCTGCAGAAGCTACAGAATGACAAACTGCGAAAACTGCTCCATCATGCTGCACAACATTCACCTTATTACCAGCAGAAGTTCAAGGGCATTGATCTGAATAGCTGTCAGCTTCGGGATCTCCCCATCCTGAAAAAAAATGACATGATGAATCATTTTGAAACCTTTGTCACCGATTCAAGATTGAAAAGGCAGCCCATCATCGATTTCATGAGTGACTTCAGCAACATAGGCAAATACTACCTGGATGACTATGTGGTATGCCACACATCAGGAAGTCAGGGACAAGCTGCGGTCATTGTGCAACCCAAGGACAGTCCATTTCACCTTTTTGCCATGCAGGTAGCGCGTGGACATGCCATGCCTAAAACCTGGGGCACTCTCTTCAAGAAATTGTTTAAAAAGCGATCACGATGGGCGATGATCCTTTTCAAACCCTGTTTTATCCCATCTGGTGCTGCCTTTGGATATATGCCCAAAGCATCCAGCAAACTGGCAGACCTTATGCGGCTGAACCTGTCTGATCCGTTTGCGGAGAACCTCAAGAAACTGGACGAATTCAAACCCAATTTCATAACGGCCTATGTGCACATTCTGGAACAACTGGCGCGGGCCGCCAAAAATGGTCAGACATCCATTGCGTCTAACGGCCATCTGGAACTGGTGATTGGCATCAGTGAGCCGCTTCCACCGGAAACCCAGGAGTATATTCAAAAGCATCTTGGTGTGCCGGTTGCCAACCATTATGCGATGGGTGAATGCCCGCAACTCAGTCTGGGTTGCCCCAAGGGCCAAGGAGCCCACATTAACTCCGATATGGCCATTCTGGAAAATGTGGACGCTGACTATAACCCGGTGCCGCCAGGAACACCTGGTAGCAAAGTGCTGCTGACTAATCTGCTGAATTATGTTCAGCCGATCATTCGTTACGAAATCGATGATGTCATCACCATCAGCCCTGATCCCTGCCCGTGTGGCAACAAACTTCCGCTTGTCTCAGCCATTGCTGGCCGGGCCAATGATCAGTTCTGGCTCAAGACCGAAACTGGTGATATTCTGAAAATGTCGAACTTCATCTTCAAGGATGCATTTCTGCTTCTGTTTGATCTGGCGGAATATCAGGTCATTCAGACGGGTGTCAATCAATTCAATGTTCTGGTGGAGGTGACACCCGGTTCCAGTCTGACAACAACGCAGATTCGGGAATCCATTGATAAGCTGCTTCGCCATGAATCATTGCCCACGACTATCGAGTGCGACATTCGGATCGTGGATAAAATCCCACATGATGCCAAATCGGGAAAACTGCGTCGTTTTATCAATCTGGCGGGTACCCCGAACGGAAACGTCGTGGGAAGTGTCGGTTTCTCGTCACCTTAACTCTTTGAGATATTTCTTTGAGTAGACCTGAAGTACGCGAACAACAGACCGTAGAGCAGGAAAAGACCGTACTGGTGGGCGTGGAGTTGCCACGCAGACCCTGGATTTCTGCCGATCCTCTGGACGAATTGCGCGGGTTGGCGGTTTCTGCCGGTGCCACCGTTGTCGGGGAACTGACGCAACGCAGGCAGGAAATTCAGCATGGCACCTACATTGGCAAAGGCAAAGTGGACGAACTGGCTCAACTGGTCGAAGCTACCGATGCAGATGTAGTCATTTTCGATAATGAACTGACGCCGGCCCAGACACGCAATCTGGAAACTGCCACGCATGTCAAGGTGATAGACCGCTCGGAACTGATTCTCGACATCTTTGCATCACGGGCACGCACCACAGCAGCCCGGCTGCAGGTGGAACTGGCCCAACTCGAATACAGCCTGCCCCGCTTGAAACAGATGTGGACGCACTTGTCCCGCTATAAGGGTGGCATCGGATTACGAGGCCCTGGTGAAACCCAGTTGGAAGAAGATCGCCGACTGGTGACCCATCGTATTCAGGAACTCAAGAAGAAATTGCATGATGTCGAGTCCCGCAAGGAAAGAGAAGTACGCAGCCGAAGCGAGGAACATACCGTTTCATTAGTGGGTTATACCAACGCGGGCAAAAGTTCGCTAATGAACGCCTTGACCGATGGCGGAGCTTACGTCGAAGATAAACTCTTCTCCACGCTCGAAACACGTACCCGGCAATGGAAAATCAAAGACTGGGGCAAGGTGCTTCTCAGTGACACGGTTGGTTTCATCCGTTATCTGCCTCACCATCTGGTCGCATCCTTCAAAGCAACCCTCGAAGAAGCACGCCAGGCTCGCCTGTTGCTGCACGTAGTCGATGCCAGCAATCCCTTTGTTGTTGAACACATCAAGGCAGTCAACCAGGTTCTCGAGGAACTCGACTGTCTGCAAAAACCAACGATTCTCGTGTTGAACAAAATCGACAAGTTGGCTGATCCACTGGAAGCCGAGCAGCGTGTTGCTCACGCCATTGAGCGACGACCGGATCGCGTAGTTTCCATCAGTGTCCATCGCAAGCAGGGGCTGGATCATCTGGCCGAAGCAGTGATCAGCATTCTTTCCGAAGATCTTTTCGATCTGCATCTGGATATTCACAGCAGCAATGGCAAGGCACTGGCATATCTGGCAGCACACGGTGAAGTCTATCATCAGGAGACACAAGGCGAAAAAATCTTGATAGACTGTCGATTGCCGAAGGTCCTGGCTCCTCGATTGGAGTCGATGGGCATCCGATTGCCAAAACCTGTCTCGACAAATCCGGCCTATTCCGAGTAAACTTCAGCTATTCATACCTTTACCTCTGTACACAGGCACGGAAGCCATGATGACAGCGGATCGTTCGCTCATTCCTTTCAGCACTTCCATTCCATCCGAAGATGATCTCGGCATCAATCTTGGTGAATCGAATGGTTCGCTCGGTTTCAGACGCTACGGTCTGCCCACAGGCCTCTTGATATTTCTGTGGCTGCTCAGTGCCGGCATCCTGTCAATTGCAGCGATGTACTTTGCATTGCTAAGCCAGCCGGGCTACCGTTCACTGGCATGGACCGCCAGCCTGGGCGCCGTCGGCATGATGGCCGGCGCATGGTTCATCAGCAAAATTCGCTGGTCACTGGCAACGGCGGAGCAGGCACAACAGGTTCAATCCCTTTTACTGCTGGCTGCGTTCAGCATTCCCACAGCTCAACTGCTGTTCACCATGGTGGTTAGTCAGGACATCAGCTATACCACGTTTGCCTTGCTGTTGATGATTGGTTATGCACTGCTCTCTCCCAGTGCCGAGAGCCTGTTGTTGTTCACGACGGTAACGCTGGCAGCATGGTCAGCTTGTGCATTGCGGTGTCCTCCTGGCTCCTGGCTTGGCTACGTACTGCCCTGGATGGGTGCGATCGGCTTATCGCTATTCATTCACTCCAGAATCAGTCGAGGAACAGCCGATACGTCAGCTTCATCCGGACCAAAATCCAATCCATCTGTCATTGATGTCAACCTGGCAGAACCGCTGCGAGTTGCACTGGCTGATCGCGATCGTTTGCAGTTTGCCAATCAGCAACTGGAAGCAGAGATCAAGCTGATTCACCAGTTTCATGCCACGCGTATCAATTACCTGCCTGTTATCCAGGAACTGAGCCAACTGCTGGCTCAGGATGTTTCGCTGCGGGATGTCGGACAGCGCTGGCTCGATAAATTTATCGTGGTTCTGCAGGCAAAATATGCCGCTATCTGGATGCAGGAAGGTGATCAACCGCCCAGGCTGGCGGTCAGCACTTCTGCTACTGAATCTTCCAACGAAGAACTACTACGGCATGTGTTGCTGCAGGCACAATTCTCCAGACAACACCACGATTGCGGCATACCTCTCGATTTGGGATTGCATGGCAAGGGGGTTTTGCTGGTTCAGGACATCAAACCCAACGACGATCTGCCGGTTCATGGCTTGATGCAGCAGGCGGCATCTCTGCTCAATCTCTTTTTACGCTGGCAACTGGCAGAGGCTGACAGCGATGATCTCACTCAGCAACTGCATCAAACTGCCGCCGAGATGCAGAAGCTGCATGATCAGGATGCAGGTCAACATACTCGTTATCAACAACTCTCCGAACAGGTCACCACGTTTCAGAACGAACGAGATATGTGGAAGAAGGAAGCTGACCGGTTCCAGCAGTTGCTTGAGACGGCTCAAACGGAACACGATACCCTCATCGAACTGCTCGATGAAGCAGAACAGTCTTTAAAACAGTTGCAATCCCAGCCTCAACAGGCGGATCGACTGAAGGAACTGGAAATTCAATTAGAGGTTGTCACAGCATCTGCGGATACTGCCAAGACCCAGTTGCTCAAATCTGAACAGCAATTGAAACAGGCTCGTAGCGAATGCAAAGATCTGGAAGCTCAGTGGAACCAGGCGGAAGAGCAACTGGAAGAACTGCGAAAACAACGTGCTCAACTGCAGTCAGAATTTCGAGAAGTAGAACAGGCATGGGAAAGCGAAACCCGATTAGGTCAGCAATTCAAGTCTGCCATACTGACACTGCAACACCCTGCCTTGCTGACAGACACGTCGGGTAACATTCTGCTGGAAAACGAACCAGCCCGTGCTCTGCGAGGCAACACGAAAAGTGCACCAGGCGACCATCCGCTCTTTCAACTGATTACGAAGGAAACTGCCAACTCCACTTCGAACTGGTCAACACCGTGGCAGCGAGACGAAGCCGATGGGAAATCAGCTGTTTACGATGTTCAGATTAATCCCCTCACAGGCACAGGCAAGAATAGTTCAGGTTATTTCATTCAGGCTGTACCGCAGCAACCTGCTGAGACAAACACCGGCATGCAATCGCTCTCCGGCACACGTTTCTTCAGCGGGCTGGCGCAAACGCTGGAACCACCGCTGGCTCAACTCATCGAACATACTGATTCACTCTTTGACAGCAGCACCGATCAGGATCAGCGTCGGCAATCGCTGCTGGGTATTCTGCAGCATGGCCGCCATGTCCGCCGCCTGTTGACCCAGGCCATTGATTACGCACGGCTGGAAGCGGGCGAGGCATCGCTGGTCAAGGAAGCAGTCAATCCCTGGAAGCTGCTGCAGCACGTTACCGCCCAACTGCGTCCTTCGGCGGAAGAGAAAGGGCTTGATCTGGTCTTGCATCCTGCTGGCCCCCTCCCGGTCAGCATTACCACCGATCAGCACAGGCTTGTTGCACTTATCCAACAGTTGATTCATCAAGCGATCAGGGCAACTTCCAGCGGAATTATCGTCATCAAACTGGGCATGATTCAGCAAGGTAACCATTCGTATGCACCAGCCAGGCTGCATATTGACATAGAAAGTGAACACGTTGCTTCAACGCATTCATTGCCTGCAACATTTGACATGGCACTGTTGACCAGACAATCGGAAGCATTGCATGCAGCACTGCAGTTAAATGCAAATTCCATTTCACTGCAACTCCCCGTCAGCCCCTCGGAACTGCTGCATGTGGTGACAGTAGATCGATTGCTCGTGGATGATAGCGTGCCTGAGTATGAAATAACACAACCGTTGCTGGGTAAAGTTCTGGTGGTGGCAGATGGGCAGGATCAACAGCGTGTAGTGAGCTACCAACTCGAGCGACTGGGGCTGCGCTCTGAAGTGTTAGCTGATGCCGAACGGGCGATTGAGCGAACCAAGGAAGAGAAAATCGACCTGATTCTCTGGGATGTAGAGAAACGTGATATTCCATTGGTTGAGGCCTGTAACATCCTGCGGACACAATATTACCAGGGGGCCATCCTCGCAGTCGGTACACTGCAAGATGCATCTCAGCGAAGCGATTTCCTGCAAGCTGGCGGCGATGGATTCCTGACTCGACCTATCGTGCTGGCCACCTGGCGGCATACCTTGTCGATGTATCTGCCTGACAGCCCGATGCCGGTCGCGAAATCGGTGGAACGGATTCTTTCCCAGTTCCATGCCGATCGGGAATTTGTCCAACTCATCCGCAGCTATGTGGTGAAGTTGCCTTCGCACCTGGCCGACATGCGATCTGCCTTGCAGGTGGCTGACTCGGCACGCTTCATCCGCCTGACGCATGTCCTGATTGATGGTGGACAACTTTATGGCTATCCCACTCTTGCGGAAGCAGCGAAACAACTGGAACAGTTGAGCCTGGCTGGTGTAGATTCGCCTCGGTTGACTGCTCAGGTTGACGAGATTGCCCGGCTCATTCATGGCATGGAACGTGGTGTCAAAGCATCTCCTTCCGCTGGTTATCTCGCGTTGCCAGGCACATTGACTCGGGCTGCATAGGCAACTGCAGTGAATTTCCTATTACAGCGTTATGGCAGAACGAGATTTCATCCGCTGGATTCGAGAACAAACCAGACAGCATGCTGATGTCATCATTCCACCGGGTGATGACTGCGGTGGATTGCGCTGGGCTGATTCACAGTCTCTGCTAGTAACCACTGATATGCTGCTGGAAGGGAGTTGTTTTCTGCGTGATGCAGGCCCGGAGCGCATTGGCCGAAAAGCCATGAGTGTCAACCTCAGCGATATGGCAGCAATGGCAGCCATTCCGATTGCAGCAGTCGTCAGTGTTGGTTTTCCGCATGACATTTCAGAGGAGTGGGCCAAGGCCTGCTTCACCGCGTTACAACAGCAGGCCACTCGATTCAACACTATCATTCTCGGCGGCGATACCAATGCCTGGGATGGCCCAATTTGTATCAACGTCACCTTTTTAGGCAGGCCAACGGATCGAGGTGCTGTGCGACGTTCCGGAGCTAAACCTGGCGATGCCTTGCTGGTCACTGGCGAACTGGGCGGCAGTATCCTGGGGCATCATCTCGATTTCACGCCACGAGTTGCTGAGGCGCAGCTGCTACAATCGCTGGTTGACCTGCATGCGATGATCGACCTGAGTGATGGCCTGGCAACTGATGTTCATCATTTGTGTAATGAAAGCGGCTGTGGCGTGGAAATCTGGGCGGATCAATTGCCGGTTCGTGAAGCGGTACATCACCTGCATGATGGCAAAACTCCCGTAGAACATGCACTCAGTGATGGTGAAGACTTTGAATTGCTGTTCGCCTGTTCGGAATCAGATGCAGCAAAACTGATGGAGACTCAGCCACTCAAACACCTGGGCGTGAACCTTTCCCATATTGGGCGGTTCCTATCGGTACGTGCGGTGCAACTCAAAATAGATGGGATGTATTACCCTTTGGCATCAACTGGTTATGAACATCAGTTTGGCCAGCATGTACGGTAATCAACACTGGCACTTGGAGTTCGCAGGGAGTATACTGCCTCATACGAGTCCCCGTAGCTCAACTGGATAGAGCGTTGCCCTCCGGAGGCAAAGGTTACGTGTTCGAATCACGTCGGGGATACTCAGATCAACTTTTGCATTGATGGATAATATGCAAACTCTTCGTACGCTTTTTCATGGATGGAAAGCACTTTTTCTTAAACATCCATACTGGTTACCGATCAGCCTCTGGTTGATTCTGGTTATTGTCGTCAGCGTTCGTGCAACTCTTTCACCAACCAAGGGAACTGTCTACCCAACATTTGCTTTGGCAGGTCATACTTTTGCCAAGGGGGAACCGGTTTATGGCAACTACGAAGCCCATTTCCGCTACTCACCCGTCTGGGCTGCGTTTTTCAGTGTCTTCAATCTGATCCCGGACCAGATTGCCAGCATCGTCTGGCGACTGCTGAATCTGGTAATTCTCACTTGGGGTGCTTACCGTTTTCAAAAGTGTTTCTTTCCCGAATGGTCTGATCTTGCCTGTTCCATCTGGTGGGTCGGGCTGTTCCCGTTTTGCATAGGCTCCTTCAACAATGCCCAGGCGAATATGCTACTGCTCGGCCTGCTCATGGGCAGTGTGGCGACCTTTACAGCCAGACAATGGACCCTGTGTGGAATTCTCCTGGCTATTGCCATCAGCCTGAAAGTTTATCCGTTTGCCATGGCATTGCTTCTTCTCCTGATAAGACCGAAAGAGTTGTTGCCTCCACTTGTCGTCTCCTTGCTGCTGATCGCAGGGATACCTTTTGCGTTTCATGATTCTGCCTATGTCATCGATCTATACCGCGATTGGATCCACAGTTCGCTGGGTGATACTAAGATCGAAATGGATTTAAAGAATTCCAACCGCGATATCTGGTTACTGATCAAAGCCTACTCGCTCCCCATCAGTCACCGTGCCTACCAAGTCATTCAATTGGCTGCAGCGGCGTGCCTCGCCTTCTGGACATGGCGGAACCGCAGCACGTTATTGAAAACCCCTCCTTCGAGAACTAAGTACGTCTGGCTCTTCTGTCTGACTATCACCTGGATGCTGGTCTTCGGTCCGGCATCAGAATCGTCCACGTATGCACTGTTTGCTCCACTGGCGGCGATCGGCGTCGTGATGGCTATCTTCACACAACAGACTCGAGCAACTACCTTGCTCATCTGCCTGGGGGTTATCGTCGGACTTCTCTCACATTTCAGTTCCGCGTTCTCTTTTGGACGAGAGCTACATCACTATGGCATCCATCCGATCGGGGCTTTATTGATGCTGGTCGCGGTGCTACGGATTCGTTTCGATGCACCATGGCGGAATACTTTACCCAGCTTAACAGGTACTTCTCCGACGGTACCCATTTGAACGGTTGTAGTACCCCACTTGCAAGCCGATAGATACAGGGTGAGCGTCATCACGACGGATCGCTTCGTGCGTTTGGCATGTCAAGTCAGGGGGACTTCATCATGAACAAGAACTTTGGAATAGCATCATTAGCATTGGCTGGCGTGATGTGCTGGCTGACGAGTTTCAGCCTGCAGGCTGCACCATCTGATGCGGTTGCCCAGGTACTTCGCTATCAGCCTTCCCAGAAGGACGTTCAGATATCTACACCTACTGCGGAAGAGGTGGCGAAATGCACGGTGACCGGCGACCCCGCTGCTAAGCCGGGCCAGAACGTCTGGCTGCTCAAGGACGCCAAGGGCACGGTACTTCGCCGACTGATCGATACCAACAAGGACAACTATCCCGATATCTTCAGCTATTACAAAGATGGCATGGAGGTCTATCGCGAGGTCGATACCAAAGCCGCCGGCAAACCAGACCGATTCATCTGGCTGAACACCGCTGGGTCACGCATTGGGGTTTCGAAAGCAGCCAACGGACAGCTTGACACGTGGCTTTCCCTCTCGCTCGAAGAGCTTTCCCAGGAAGTGATGAAGAGCGTTGCCAACAAGGATTATCAGCGATTTTCCACACTGCTGGTGAACGATGATGATCTGCGAACCATCGGCGTATCCGCCACGGAAGTGGAACGCATCAAGAACGGTTTGAAGAATGTTCCGAGCAACTTTCAACAGGTAGCTGGCAAGCTGAATCTGAATGCATCCAGCAAGTGGCTGCATGTGGAAACGGGCATTCCCAGCCGCATGTTGATGGACAGCACTGGATGGAAGCAGGATGTCATCATTCATGCCCGCGCCATGATTCTCTGTGAAACAGCAGGCAAGACCGAGTACATCCAACTGGGCGACATCATTCAGGTGGGCGATACCTGGAAGCTGAAAGATGCCCCCACCACTCTGGATACACCATCCTCGAACAATGGCCTGATGTCGAGCAATAACAGCTCAACTCCGAGCGCTCCAGCGGTTGAAGATGGCCCACTGCAAAAAGTGTTGAAGGAGTTGGCTGATCTGGATGCCAAGGTGCCGCAGGAAGTGAATGCCGGGCCGAACCCTGCCATGGTCGCTTATCACGGCAAGCGTGCTGAGATCATCAACCGCATCGTTCCACTCTGTGCAGAGAAAGATCGCGAAAGCTGGTACAAACAGATTATCGACAGCCTGGCAGCTACCGTTTCCGCCAGCGCCACCGGTGATACTACTGCCTACACCAATTTCCAGAGTTACAGCAACCAGGTTGCCAAGCAAGCGCCGGGCACGGAAATCGCCAGCTATGCGCAGTATCGCTTGCTGAACATGGAAAACAATCAGCAGTTGGCATCGATCAAGAAGGCTGAAGACCATCTGATAATCCAGGCAACCCATGCGGAAAAACTGGCTGCCCATGTCAAAGCCTATCCACAGGGTTCCGATACGCCCGAAGCCATGCATCACCTCGGCGAAATCTACGAGTTGCTGAACAAGGAAACCGAAGCACGTCAGTGGTATGAACAGGTTGTCGCCAAGCATGCCAACTCCCGCTTTGCCCAGAAGGCAACCGGCGCCATTCGCCGACTGACTTCACTGGGCAAGACCTGGGAAATCGGCGTGAATGCCCAGGTGCTCAACAACAATGGCCAGTTTAACGCCCAGGCACTGCAGGGCCGAACGGTGGTCGTTTACTACTGGGCCACCTGGTGCAACACTGCCTCTGCCGACTTCGCCAAGCTGAAACAGATTCTGACTCCGCTCTCCGCCAAGGGTGTAGTGCTGGTTGCTGTCAACATTGATGATAAGCTGGAGGATGCCCAAGCATTCTTCCAGAAGAACAACGCCACCCTGCCCGCTGCGGTGCATATGCACAGCCCCGGCAGCTTCGAAAGCCCCGCCGCCATCTACTACGGTTTGAATGTCTTCCCCGCCATGTTCCTGCAGGACGCCAGCGGCAAGATCACCAGCCGCACTCTGGACGTAGGAACGCTGGATGAGGAGTTGAAGAAGATTTTGAAGTAAGGCGTTCACAAGCCATTCAACGCCAGGATTCAATCCTGGCGTTTTTTTGTTTTGGATGAGATAGGGTGACTGCTATCGCCCGGAAATCACACCACCTGATCAGCGTTGCACCCTCACTTTCGCCAAACGACCCCGTCACTGGCGTTCCGGGCTTTTCGTTGCATTGTGCCATCTTCGACACGTTTCAGGCATGATATACATTCTGCAGGTTAATTGTGAATTACTGCGATGAGAGTCAGTTGCAACGTTCAACCCGGAACGCCAGTGACGGGTGAGGCGTGCGGAGGGTAATAAACCGTTTCACACATGGCGGCGACACATCCCCATCACATCAACTTAATCCTGCGAAGAACCACAATTGGATGATCTTCGGAAACGCCATACTCCACAAACACGGGTCTGATTGCTGCAGAGCATATCTGTAATTTCAGGAGTGGCAGTTTATACAAGGGGTCGCCGAATTCTTTTGGGGATTCTGTTTAGCGACGATTGATTTCAGTCAGTGCAGCAAGAAAATCATGCTGGCGATTCTCTTTCACCGCCTGACGGTAACATGCCTTGATTCGCTCTCGAAGTTCGCCAGAAACATCCACATAGAACATGTTGACCTAGGAACCCTTCTTCTTTGACTTGTTTTGCTTCGTTCTCCTGGTTTCCATTTCTTCCAACTCGGCAATAACATCTTTCAAGGGATACGTCTTCCCCCCCTCGGTGTACTTGAGCAAATCTTCAACCGAGAACTCTTTCCGCCAGGCTTCGTATGCTTTGGCAGTTTTGCGATCCAAGTTGTCTTTTCTAATGCTCATATCCGTCTCCAGTTATACCGATCTTAGCTGTTACAATAAAATGATGCAAGTTTGCTCCTGATCATAGGCATTCTACTCTTCATCGTTCCAAAGTTAGAGATTTTGGATCGCCAGGTATGTGGTACGTCTTGCTTGAGGTCGCGAGAACACCTGTAGCTTGAAGCTTTAGCGAGGTTGCACAAGACACGAGTTCAAACGACTTGCCATGATCTGAGCGTATTGTCAAATGATACAGATAATAGTTCTTTCCCATCAGGCTTGAACACAATGCTACTTACCCTTTGTGTGTGTCCTACTAAGCGAACTTCTTTCCTGCCAGTTTTGACGTTCCAAACATGGATCACTGAGTTTTTCTTGGATGATGCTCCGCCTCGAACCGTTCCTCCGCCCCCGGCAGCAACGAGTTTTCCATCTGGTGATACTGCTATGGCTTGAAGATTGTGTTGTTCTGAGTCGAGTTCGTTCAGGGTTTTTCCAGATTTTCCATCAACGATCATCAGCCGGCCTGCGGTTGCGATAAAGAGCCGAACACCATCGGGATGCCATGCCAAATCACTGGGCGCTGAATTCAGTGCTATGGTTCGAGCGGCTTTTTTCTTCTGCAAATCCCAAAAAATAACTAACCCATAGCCTCCACCGGTCACCAATTGTTCGTTTGTTGGATGAACAGCTGCAGACCAGAGAAAAAAGTTTTTCGGGTGCCCGTGCAGAACAAACCGCTCTTTTCCTGTTTTCACATCCCAGCCACGAACTGATTCATCACCCATGGTAGAAACCAGCAACCCTTTCTTTGGCAGATAAACCAGTGCATTGCTCCTGCCCATGATCTTCTTGCCAGACTGAACCACCTTCTGAGTGCGAAGGCAAGTTATTCTGAGGTCGCCATCGAAACTGAGAGTGGCTACTTTGTCATTGGAAACAAAAAGAGCCGCAACAACGGGGCGTTCGTGACCGGAAAGAAGCGCCAACAACTCTCTGGTTTCTGTTTTCCAGATTCTAACAGCTGCGCTTCCAACGAACTTGACCTTCTTAATATTGGTCTGATTGAGAATCACAATACCGGGAACCATTTCGACACTGCCGCCAGCATCCAGACCACAACTGCCATCAGGGCTGATACACACTGAATACAGTGGATCACGTCCACGAAACAGTATCGTACTTTTGTCATTCGTTTTGATTTCGTTCGCAAGCATTCTTGGCTTCTCCGCGCGATGCTGTGCCTGAGCCAGGCTAAACATAGTCTAGCCGAGTAGTTTGACGTTCAGCGAATTTAACGCGTCGGTAGTGTGATGTCGAGAGATTATTGGCCGCGCGCCGTATGGTGCGTCTTGCTTGAGGCCGCGAAAATCCCTGCACTTCGATACCTTAGCGCGGCGACGGCATCCTACGATACTTCGGCGACGGCACCCCTCCGTTACTAAGATAATCATCCTGTCACTTTCATCCGAGTTAACACCATGTCTGTTACGCATATCCTGGTTGATGGTTCGTGGCGGGCTTCGCAATCTGGGGCTACTTTTCAGGCAATGAATCCCAAAACGATGCAGCCTTTGCCTGGGCAGTTCCCCATCAGCACCTGGGCTGATCTGGAGCCGATGCTCGCTGCAGCAAGCAAGGCATTTGAGCAACTGCGTGCCTTACCTGATGAACAGCGTGCTCTGTTTCTGGAGAGCTATGCCACGCTTATTGAAAAGAATAAAAGCCAACTTGCGGAGTTGGCAACGCTGGAAACGGGTTTGCCGGTGGAGCCACGCCTGGTGGTCAATGAGATTCCGCGAACGGTGGATCAGCTCAGACAGGCGGCACAATCGGTTCGACGGAACGATTGGCAGTTGGCCACGCACGACGCGCAGCGCAACATCCATTCGTGTTACATTCCATTGGGGCCGGTGCTGGTGATTGGCCCGAACAATTTCCCCTTTGCCTACAACAGTGTATCGGGTGGCGATTTTGCTTCCGCCATCGCTGCAGGTTGCCCGGTGATTGCCAAGGGGCACCCGGCACATCCTGGTACCACGCAGAAGCTGGCGGAACTTGCACAACAAGCTGCCAGCGATGCGAACTTACCGCCGGGAACGGTGCAGATGTTTTTCCATCTGGAGCCCAGTGATGGCTTGAAGCTGGTCGCTGACCATCGCATTACATCGGTAGGGTTCACCGGCTCACGGTCCACGGGACTGGCGTTGAAAAAAGTGGCTGATGAACACGGCAAACCGATCTTCCTCGAAATGGGATCGCTCAATCCAGTGGTTCTGCTTCCCGGTGCTTTGGAAGAACGATTTGATGCTCTGCTGGAAGAAGTAACGGGTTCATGCCTGTTGGGCATGGGACAGTTCTGCACCAACCCTGGCTTGCTCTTCTTCATCGAAGGGCCCAAAGCGCAAGCATTCATCGATGGCATGAAGACAAAGTACCAGACCGCAGCGGTTGGCACATTGTTGACTCAGGGAGTGCGGGACAATCTGCATGCCAGCGTGCAGGCTTTGCGGGAATCGGGAGCCTTACTGCTGACAGGCGGTCAGCCTGGCGGCGGTGCAGGCTTCAGCTATCAACATACCCTGATGCAAACGACCGGCAGTCATTTCCTCAAGCTCGCCGAGGCACTGCAACGGGAAGCCTTCGGCAACGCTACACTGGCAATCGTTTGCAAGAACATCGACGAATTGAAATCAGCGCTCCAGCAACTGGAAGGCCAACTCGTCGGCAGCATCTACAGCGATACCACCGGCAAGGATAACCAACAGTATGATCTGCTCTCACCAGTGCTGAGAAACAAGGTAGGCAGGCTTCTCAACGACCGTATGCCTACCGGCGTGATGGTCAGCCCGGCGATGAATCATGGCGGCCCATACCCTGCTACAGGTCATCCCCATTTCACTGCGGTGGGCTTCCCTGCTTCCATCCGCCGGTTCTGCATGCTTGCCTGTTACGACAATGTTCGCCCGGAACGTTTGCCGGAAGTGTTGCGAAAAGGATTGAGTTCCTGACAGAGTTAAAGCACAATAACTGATATGGCAAAGCGGCTTGATAAAACCATGGCAGACTACGTGGTAGGCGGCGTGATGCCTGCCCTGCTCATGGGCCTGCTCATGAGCTTGTGCTTCTTCCTGCTCGAACTGGCCTATTCCGGTGCGTACATGGGCCAGCTCAAGTGGATTCTATTCTTCTTCATCGTTGGCACAGTTCTGATCGCCCGCATCTCCATGCGAGGCGATATCTCTGAACGTGCCGGGCTGTATGGCATCGGCCTAGCCATTGCTGCCGGACTTGTGATGTATCGTTACGTGGAAATCCCTCAAACAGCGCTCGGTGGGTTTGGTTGGATCATTCCTTTCTGCCTGATGTCGATCATCTGGTGGAGTGCCCACAAGCTCACGCAGGACTCCACCTGGGACGATGAGGATGATGAAGATGGCGGTGGCCTGCTCGATACCAATGCACCTGAGCCAGTGGCGGTTCCCAATTCAAAATCCGAAGAATGGTTCAACCAGTATCAGCAGCAGCGGGAAGATGAACAGCGGCGGAAAAAGCCCGGTTTGATGGTGGTCTATTTTTCGCTGGCGGCTTTGCCACTCTTTGGCGTGGGGCAGGCGATGATTCCTGCGACGGACCTTGTTGGCCGTCGCTATGCCTTCTGGATGCTGACCATTTATGTTGCCTGCGGCCTGGGCATGTTGCTGACCACCAGCTTCCTCGGCTTGCGACGCTATCTGCGTGGCCGTCGGCTCCAGATGCCCGCTTCGATGACCGCGCTTTGGCTGGGGCTGGGTGCAGCCCTCATCTTCACGTTGATGGTTCTGAGTGCCGTGCTCCTGCCTCGCCCGGAAGCTGAGTATCATCTTTCGCAGTGGTTTACGCTCTCTTCGAAAGAACGTGATGCAAACAACACCCATTTCTTCGAGGGCAGCAGCGGGAAGAGCGATCAATCAGGCCCCGGTCCCGAAAACAAGCAGCAGCAGCAAGGCGGCAAGCAGGCCCAGCAGGGTAACAAGCAAGGCAATCCACAACAGCGCAACAATAGGCAGCAGCAGGGCCAATCAGACAAGAATGCCCAAGCCGTTCGAGCTGGCAATAAGAACAGTGATCAGCAAAATCAAGGACAAAGTCAGGGACAAGGCAAACAGCAATCTCAAGGAAAGCAGTCGCAAGGGAATCAATCGCAGGGTGAACATGGGCAAGGCGATCAATCAATCTCTTCTGAACAGAACAGCAAATCAGGCAAGTCAGATCGTGCCAACGGCAAATCTTCTTACAAGCGACAGGGGAAAAACGCGTCCTCTGAACAAGATGATAAACAGCAAGGCGACAAGCAGGGAGAGAATGGCGAGTCCTCGCAAGACCCATCGCAGCAGGGCCGCGAAGGGAACCAGGGGAACAAGAACGAAATGCGTGATAAACGTAATGCTGGCCAGGGGCAAAGTAAGCAAGACGATCAGAATGAGCAGGGCAACCAGGGTGAGCCACAACAGGAACCTGGCGCTGCCAACTCCCCTCCTCCACCGCCGCCACCACCCCAAGCCAGTCAAGCACCGTCCGCATCTTGGGACTGGCTCAAGTGGCTCTTCTATGCCCTGCTGCTGGGAGGGATACTCTTTGCCTTGTGGAAGTGGGGCAGGCAACTCTGGAACGGCTTGCTGCAAATCTGGCAGGAGATTCTGGCCTGGTGGAAAGGACTTTTCCCTGATCAGGATAAAGCCAACAATACTGCTGCTGATGTACCCGATGCCGAATCCAAACTGCCTCCCAAGCCCTTTGCCTGGTTCAGTAACCCGCTGAATAACCCGAGCAACTTCCGTTCGATGGAAGAGATGATCCGCTACAGCTTCGCAGCACTTCACTCCTGGGCCTACGAAAACCGGCTAGCCCGCCAGCCTGATGAGACTCCGCTCGAATTTGCCCAGCGGTTGGGGCAATCGATGAAGTTCGCCCATCAGGATATCCGCAAGCTGACTGACCTCTACGCCGTCGTCACCTATGCCAACAAACAGGCGCCATCCAGCAGCGAAGCCATCCTGCGTAACTTCTGGAATCGTATTCAATCACTCTCCACCGTCTCCTGATATTCCAGTAGCATTTCGATTTGCATCTGCCATAATATCGCCATCCTCAAATTGATTCGGAGTACACGATGAATCCTCTCAATCGCCGCCGTTTCCTGGGCAACACCGCACTGGGCGCTGCCGCTTTGACTCTGCCCGCCCAATCGTACGCCAAGGTGCTTGGCGCCAATGAAAAGATCGGCATCGCCTTTCTAGGCACCGGCGGCCGATGCATGGAATCGCACATCAAGATCCTCAACATTATGATCGGCGAAGATAAACCCGTTCGTGCTGCAGGCGTCTGCGACGTGTGGGATGGCAACAAGGAAGTAGGTCGCGGCCTCTACCCTGCTGCTGAGGCTCTCAAGATCAACCCCGACGACAAGAGCAAGGTCACCAAGAATTATCAGCAACTGCTCGACAGCAAGGAAGTCGATGTCGTCTGCATCTGCACTCCCGACCATTGGCATGCCAAGATGTCGATTGATGCGATGGCCGCAGGCAAAGATGTCTACTGCGAAAAGCCGATGACCCGCACCATCGAAGAATCGCATGCCGTCGTTGATGCTTCCAAGAAGTACAACCGTGTGATGTCCGTCGGCGTGCAGTCGATGGCTAACCCCATCTGGCGGATGGCCAATGAATACATTCGCGCCGGCAATATCGGCCACGTGGCTCAGGCACAGACCAGCTACTTCCGCAACTCGGCCCTGGGCCAGTGGCGTTATTACAAGCTGACCAGGGACATGAATCCCAAGACTATCGATTGGGATATGTTCCTGGGTTACAAGTACGATGTCAACGGCGTGGCTATCGGCCCCAAGCCCGAACAGCAGCCTTTCGACCGTGCCGTCTACGGCCAATGGCGTTGTTACTGGCCATTTGGCGGCGGCATGTTCACCGATCTGTTCGTCCATCAGACCACGCACATGATTGCAGCGATGGGCGTGCGTTACCCCGCCCGTGTCACCGGTTCGGGTGGCATCTACCTCGAATATGATGAACGCGATGTGCCTGATGTTGCCACAGTCGTCGCTGATTACGATGAAGGCTGCCAGCTCATCATCACCGCCACTATGATCAACGACTATGCGATTGATGAAGTGATTCGTGGCCGCATGGGTACGCTGAAGTTTGTTCGCAAGAACAATATCATGGGTTACGAGATTCTACCGCAGAACCTGGGCAAGGGCGGCCCGGCTGCTCCCAAGGCGAAGAGTGAAGAGGGTGGCAATTTTGTCGCCAGCCCGATGGACGATGCCGGCCCGAAACGCAAGTACAGCTACAACACCGATACCTATGCCCTGTGGGAAGACTTCCTGGATTGCTGCCGTGGACGCAAACGGGAAACGCTCAGTTCCGCCGAACTGGGTGCAGCAGCCTTCACCACGGTGAACCTGGGCGTGCAAAGCTATCGCCAGGGGCATGTCATGTTCTGGAACAAGGAACTCCGTAAGCCCATGGAAGGCAACGGCTCCTGGGCCAGCAACTGGGAAAAACGCAGCAAAGCCCGCGGCAAACCCAACGAAGTGATGGGCTACCAAGGCGACCCCAAAGGCAGCATCCTCTTCCCACCCGAATACCAAAAACTAGGCGGCGCCTGGACGAATGGGCAAGACCCCGCGGGGGCGTAATGGTAAACGAAGTTGTTTTAGTGTCGTGAATGAGGTATTCGCGACACTGTTGAACTTTGAAATGCCCGGTACTTGGCAAGTAATTTCGAGTTTGAGTAAGGTGCTGTCAAGCGATAGAGCGTCAAGTGACAGGTGCTCTGCGAATCAGAGCGAGACGCACCAAGGTTTAGCGAGACGTTCGGTGCGTATTGATTGCGAACGCAAGAGCACCAGTACTTCGGTATTGTAGCACGGCGACATACACTAATTGGACTATATTTCTTTAAAGGGTATAACATGCCTGAAGATGCTGTCAAAGTAGAAGATAAGAAAGACGAGTCAGCCAAAACACTAATGTGGATGCCGTACGGCGACATAGCAAAGATTTTATTTGGTCTGCTGGTTGGTATTGCTGCAACGATTTTTACGAGTTATTGGAATGCGAAAGAAGCGAAGCTATTCTATTCCGTATCCCCACCTATGACTCTCGACAATGTTTCTGTTGTGTCGATAACATTACTAATGAGGGCAATAAAGAGGCAGAAGATGTCATTTTTGTGTTTGGCGTTTCGGGAAAGATCATTACCGAAGCCAAAGTTAGTCCCGATATTCTCCGTGCAGTGAAGAATAGCAAAGATGACACGTTAAATGTCGAATTGAAGATGCTGAATGTAGGCGAAACTGTGAGGATCGTTGTCTCAACTAACAACCCTACTCCCAAGCTCGAATACGTTGCGAACCTTAGAGGAAAAGGAGTCATCGGAAAGGAAGGGAGCAATCTTGAACAATGGCTTGAAACTCAAAGATTTCAAGCAACAATTATGCAATGGGGAGTTTACCTAATTTCATTTTTGTCGCTAGCAATTGTTGTGATGTTAGTTGTTATTCGTAAGCGTACGGATAAGATTTTCAACATTAAGCAAGAGACCATAGACAAATTATTAGACGAGAGGAAATATGTGGAAGCTTACTTGAAGAGGGAGGAAGCTCGTCTAGGCATCAACAGAGCAAGCTCATCCTAGCTCGTTGACAGGATCGTTATTTTGTTCGCCAGTCAGTTTAGCGATAGGTTCGGTGCGTCTTGCTTGAGGAAGCGAGATTACTAGTACCTCGGCATCGTAGCGCTGCGACGCACCCTACTTGGACTGATGCCGCCTTTCGTAGCATAGATGAAAACACCAAGGACTCCGCAGACACCCCATCCAATACCGAATAATTGTGTGTAAACTCGCCAGAGTTTTCATGCCAATGAACTTTGAATGGTTAAGGATTGTTATCGAGGTTTTGGTCGTTAAGTTTGGTTAATTCCTTTGCAGTTGGTTTTGAACGGTTAAAGTTGCCCCATATGACACCAGTGATAACTCCTATCCATCCCAAGGGGTTGAGTAATGCAGACAGAACGCCTGCCTGTTGGTCAAACGAACTTTCACGGTTACCTCCTACGAAGAATGTTGCGACAAATGCGGCAATACCTATCCAGAAAAGCATATATCCAACTGGTTGTTTCCATGCCGGTTGCACTCCTTCTGCATACCGTAAGGTTTTCCCCTTAGGATCAACGATGATTACGTCTTTTGTGCAGATCGGACATTTAATTGTCTCTGTTGCATTGACTATCATCATATCCTTGAAACAGAATCCGCAGCGAACATTCATAATGCCTCCGAAGTTAATGGCAATTACCAAGCAGTTGGCACTATTGTTGGTACTAACAACTATTAACCATAGACCTAATTTTAAAATCTGCAACTTTACTGTTGTCAATCAAGACTGGGTAAAACTTTGAATGTGCCCACAAAGTCGCAACGCTTTGCCTGGTTCATTGCTAATTCTTTTGCGATAGACAAGTCGAGCATCCGTCTGATTATCGGCACAAAACGGCTCATCACAAATCCCTATCGCTCCCGTAATTCCTGCCCAAACTGCAACAAATAACCATTGTTATCGTAGATGCCGAATTCGCGCATGCCGTAGTCGAAGTTTTCGATTTCATAACAGACTTCAGCCTGTTCGCGGAGGTGTTCCCAGAGAGTGTCCACGTCTACCACGGTAAAGTAGAGTGAGCCGGTGAAGGCTGGTTCCACGTCGCCTTCGTGTTCGTTGGGAGCCATCCGCGCTGTGGCGAGGTCAGGAAACCTCGCCACAGCGCGTGGTTATCCATCCCCTCACCCCCGGCCCCTCTCCCTCAAAGGGGAGAGGGGAGAAGCGGGTCGGCCGGTGTACAACCAGGCCCAGGCAACGAGGACAAACTGCAGGAGCAATCTGCCCCACAGGAATGCGGGCGAAACTTCCGGATAACGCTCCGCATGCACCAACATATCGATATGCACCGTGAAGAACACCAGCAGCATGGCTACGATACCCCAGGCTGCCAGCGACTGAGTTTGCCGATGCAATAACAATGCACCTGCAACTATTTCGCACACCCCGCTGAGATAGACGAGTTCCCGATGCCAGGGTAGATAATCGGGCATGATCTTGAGGTAAAAATCAGGATGCCAGAAATGATTGATGCCTGCTGCAATGAATGCGATGCCTAGCAGCCAGCGGAGTACTGTTTTCAGAATACGCACCCCCTCACCCCCCAGCCCCTCTCCCTCCAGGGGAGAGGGGAGAAATCGAAGCCCCGGCGCTGTGTAATGGTCTCCTGACCATTACACCCAGTATGACCGCAGGTCTTCATTGAATACTGGAGACCTGCGGTCAATCTCAGTGGCGAGGTCAGTAAACCTCGCTACACCGCGAGAGCTACTATGTGTGAATTCGAAGATATGTTTCATCTTGCGCTTTCATAGGGTACAATGCAAGAGTGCTGAGGAGTCATGGACCATGCAGTTTACAGCAGTGTTTATGAAAGTTGCTGAAGGATACATCGGATACGTAGAAGAGTTGCCTGGAGCCAATACGCAAGGAGAAACCCTGGAGGAGGCTCGCACCAATTTACGTGAAGCAGTGGAATTAGTACTTGAGGCAAATCGGGAAATGGCACGTCAAACCATTTCCGATCAAGAAACTATTCGAGAACCTTTTGCATTGGCAGTTTTGTGAAGCGAATTGATCTGATTCGTCATTTGGAAAGCCACGGTTGCTATCTTCTGCGGGAAGGCAGCAAACATAGTTTGTATGTAAACCCCACTAATTCACAAACCAGTGCTATTCCAAGGCATCGAGAAATTAACAATTATCTTGCTCGTAAGATTTGCAGGGATTTAGGGGTTCCAGAATTAGAATAACAACAGGTTCCAAATGGCGGAGTCAGGAGACTCCGCCACAGCGCCATGTGCTCATCTGCATGGCTAGCGGAGTACCGCAAGCCATGGCACCCGATCCATATCACACTTTAGACGGAACCCAGTTTCGCAGCCAACTCTTCGCTGAGTTTCGCTGTCCCTTTGCACTTGGGATATTTGGTACATCCCAGGAAGTAACGGCCGCGGAATTCGCGTAGTTTCATGGGCCCGGCACATTCTGGACAGGTCTCCAATATCTCCACCTGAGGCAGTTCCTTCTTCGGTGGTGGCGGTGGCAGAATGTCCTTCAGCTTCTCCTTCAAATCTTCAGGTAGAGGCTTGGCATTGCGGCACTTCGGATAGGCGGCACAACCCAGGAACGGACCGCGCGGGCCTTTGCGGATGGCCATCGGGCCGCCGCATTTGTCGCATGTCACACCGGTGTCAATCGGCTTCATCGGGTTGCCGTCTTTATCCACGTCCTTGGCATTCTTGCACTTGGGATATCCTGTGCAGGCCAGGAATGGCCCACGTTTGCCTTCGCGCAGCACCATCGGTTTACCGCATTTTTCGCAGACATGCTCGGTCTTTTTCATGGCAGGCACCGGCACGCCGCCCTCGCCAATGTTCATCACCATTTTGCATTCGGGGTAGCCGGAACAGGCAAGGAATTTGCCATACTTGCCCATGCGTTCCAGCAGTGGCTTGCCACAATCCGGGCACTTGTGTTCTGTTTCCACCACCTGCCGTTCCTCACCCTCGCGTGGCTTGATGTATTTGCACTCGGGGTAGTTGGAACAGCCTGCAAACTTGCCTAGCTTGCTCCAGCGGATGATCAACGGGTTGCCACACTGCGGACATTTTTCGCCGGTCTCGATACCCTTGACCGGTTCCATGGATTCTTCTGCCGTTTTAAGAAGTTTGTTAAAAGGCTGGTAAAACTCATCCAGCACATCGCGCCAGCCGATCTTGGCATTTTCAATGTCATCCAGCTCATCTTCCATGTGACTGGTAAACTTCACATCCATAATCTGGGGGAAATTTTTGACGAGAGCATCGGTCACGACCATACCCAACTCGGTAGCGAAGAAACGGCGTTCCTTCAGTTCAACGTATCCACGCTCCTGAATCTTGCTGATGATACTGGCATAGGTACTCGGTCGGCCAATACCCTCCTTTTCCAGCGTCTTCACCAGCGATGCTTCATTGAAACGGGCAGGTGGCTGCGTGAAATGCTGTGTCGGAATCAGTTCCATCAGCGAGAGCGGATCGTTTTCCTTCATCGCAGGGAGAATGGCATCTTCCGATTTGCCGGGGGCCAGCACTTTGCGATAGCCGTCAAACTTCAGAATCTTACCCTGTGCCTTGAAGATGCCTTTCTTCTGTGCTGCTTCGATCTCGACATTGGTGACAGCAAACACCGCAGGCGTCATCTGGCTGGCAACAAAGCGGCGATAGATCAAGTCGTAGAGCTTGAACTGCTCCAGCGGTATGACATTTTTCAGCTTGTCGGGAGTCTGCGAAAGATCCGTTGGACGGATGGCTTCGTGACCCTCCTGTGCCGACTTGCCTGAGCTGTACATATTTGCCTGGTCGGGCAGATAGGGTTTGCCAAACCGTGCTTCGATATGTTCGCGCACTGCTTTCAAGGCATCGTTGCTGACGCGGACGCTATCGGTTCGCATGTAAGTGATGAGAGCGACTGAGCCTTCGCCTTTGATTTCTACACCTTCGTAGAGTCGCTGGGCAGCCATCATGGTTCGCTTGGCGGTGTAACGTAATCGAAGTGCGGCCTGCTGTTGCAGCGTGCTGGTGGTGAATGGAGGAACCGGCCGTTCCTGGCGGTCTTTCTGCTCGATCTTCGAGACACTCACAGAATGTTTGTTGATAGCATCAACGATAGCCTGCGAGGTTTCGCCATTGCTTGATTCAAACTTTTTCCCATCCCACTGGGCAAGTTCTGCCGTGAAAGCACCTTCGGGCATTTCTTCGACCAGTTCCAGTTGTGGAACAGCGGGAATAGCTTCTTCACCAGTTTCAGTTGCTCCTTCTGCCTCAACCGGGTCGTTGTCTTCGTCAGGCTTGGCTGCGGTCTTGTTGGCAGCAGCCTCTTTGCGTTTCAGCTCAGCATCACGCAATTTCTTGAAGAAGTCTGGCGCAACCTTGGCAGCCAGGTCAACGGGCATGAATGTACCAGTGATTTTCCAATATTCTTCCGACTTGAATGCCTGAATTTCCCGTTCCTTTTCCACAATCAGGCGGACTGCGACCGATTGAACACGCCCTGCTGTCGCATGACGGGTGATCTTCTTCCTCAATAAGGGGGAAAGCTGGTAGCCTACGACACGATCAAGAAACCGGCGGGTTTCCTGGGCTCGCACCAGATCTTCATTGATCGCACGAGTCTGGGTAAATGCCTTCTGAACAGCCGACTTGGTGATTTCATTAAAAGTCACCCGTTGGACATGTTCATCGGTCAGTCCAAGCGATTCCTTCAGGTGCCAGGCAATGGCCTCACCTTCACGGTCAGGATCAGGCGCCAGATAGACCATCTTGGCCTTGGCTGCCTGTTTCTTCAATCCATTGATGAGATCGAGTCGATCGGGCAGGTCCTGATAGGTTGCAGCCCAACCGTTCTCGATATCGATGCCGAACTTCTTCATGGGGAGATCGCGGACGTGGCCTTTACTGGCCGTCACTTCAAAATCGGGCCCCAGGTATTTACCAATGGTTTTGGCCTTGGCTGGTGATTCGACAATCACCAGATTCTTCCCCTTGCCCGGCTTGATGTATTGCTTGGGTTCGGGCGGAGCTTCTGCTACAACGGCTTTTTTCTTGGTCGTTTTGGGTTTAGCGGTTGCCTTGGTGGCTGCTTTCTTCGTCGTTTTTGCTTCAGTCTTGCGGGTAGCCATCACGGCTCCTCTATTAATATGGCGCTCGGTGCATCTTCAACAAATGGGTTATTGACTGTTCACTCAAGAATCCCCCTGTTGAGTCAGTTGTACGTGTTTTGCAACGCGTCCCTTGTCTAAAGTTCATTGGTATAGAAGGCAGTCAAGGGGTTAGACAAGGGCAAGCCCAGGGAATAGCGAGGAAAACAGGCATGTGAAAGGTGTTGTTCGTGGGCGTAAAGTCCCTACAATTCATACACTTGGGGAATTTTCCTTAAATTGATTGCGGGTAGGCCCAGGCAGTGAAGGACACTGCTCCTGGATACCTGGTTTCTCATGCAAGGTGCTGAAATATGGCGACGAAGGCCATGAACTATATTCGCAAGAATCAGAAGATGATGCTCGCCATCCTGACCATCGGCGTGATGTTCATCTTTGTTCTCAGTACTGATGTACCGGCCATGGGCAATGGCGGCCAACGTGGCGGAATCATTAACTGGTTCAAGGAAAAGCTTGGTGGCAAGCAAGATGATACCGTCTTTCGTGTGGCAGGCACCAATTACAATCAGGATCAGTTGACAGCATTGCAACAGCGCCGCCAGTTTGCTCTGCAGATCATGGGTACTGTTTATGCTAATGGCGAAGAGCGATACCTGAAGGACTTGGGTTTCTCCGATGCAGAAATCAACGATAACAACAAGAAACAGCAGAAACTGCTCGAGATGATGGGCAAGGACAGCACCATTCGCGAAGCCATGACGGCACGCGACAACAGTATTCTCAGCCAGGTACGACCTTCGCTTTCTGTTTTCAACATGTTGAATCAGCCCGAAACACCCGAATCTTTGGCTGAATTTATCGTCATGCGTAACAAAGCGCAGGAACTGGGCATCTCCATCACCAACTCCTCGATCAGAGACGATCTGCTCAAGCTCGGCATGGGAAAAGTGACTGTTGATGAAATCAATACGACCGTCAGAAATCTTGCCCGCACGCGTGGCCCTTCGGATATGGGTAAAGTGGATAACGTCTTTTCGGTACTGGCAGATGAAGTCAAAGTCGGCATTGCTAAGCAGATTGCCGGCGAAGATATTTCACGTGTGATTGCAGAAATCGCTTACGCTCGTGCAGGAATGCCTTTCCCCGATCGTTCCAAGCCCGCCAAGCTAACTCCTGCTGATTTATGGTCCAGCTTTGTTGCAGTGAAAACCTCGCTCAGCACTGGCATCCTTCCCATCAAAGTGGAAGATTTTCTTTCACGCATTGCAGCACCGAGCGAAGCAACTCTGATGGAGTACTTCGAAAAGTACAAGAAGGATTATCCAGGGCCGGAGAAGGATACTCCCGGTTTCAAAATCCCACCGATGTACCGCATCGGATTTGTGATGGCTGATATGAAGAAAGACCAGCCTGCTCAAAAGCACTACTACAAGGTGGTGGATGAATGGGATCGCCTTGCACCGTTCAATGCACTGGCAGAACTGTCACAGGCCTATGAAGCCAAGAAGATGACCCAGTATCGCACGCTACAGCCATACATCGAATTCGCACTGACCAAGCAGCCCGGAAGCCCCTGGGTACGCGTTTACACCTGGCATGCTCAGCAAGATCATGCCCACCTGGCTGGCATTCTCGGCAACTTCGCCCTGGCTGCTACCAAGCTGGGAACCTTTTCTCCTGGCGATATCTTCTCCTTGCAACTCATCGGCGAAGCCGTGCCACAGCAAACGAATGAAATCATTCGTGCTGTAGAAACCATTGCTGGCGCAACATCACTGCCCGGTATGCTTCAACCAGCACTGACCATGCGACGTGGCCATAAAGATTCGTTTGTTCCCTTTGATGTGGTAGTTCCCGTACTCAAGGAACAACGCTACGAAACCAAGAGCAAGGAGTATCTGAACAATGATCTCACCACGATCACGGAAACCCTGACCGAATATGGCAAGAAATATTCTGAATGGCGCAGCAAGGTGCTGCGTAAGCTGCCAACCAGTGCAACGCCTCCGCTTTATAAAGATGAACCCAAGCAGACCCTGCAGGAATATTTGACCAAATTCACCACGGGCCGTGGACTGAGCTACTACGAGACAAAAGACCTGCGTTCCAAAAACAATCTACTGAATGAGCCGAACGAACGCCTACTCAATACCTTCATCAAGCCCCTCTATTACGATCCCAACGACCGGGCAACGCCCCGACAACTGGAAGATACGGTTCGTTATCTGCTGGCCAAGAATGAGATTGGTGGAGACAAGCCCAAGTTATTTGAAGCTACCAATTCCAGCCTGTATGATTCATCACGCAAGAACAAGGAAATTGCCTTGCATTGGGTAGCAGAAGCAAGCGACCCGCGTACACCCACTTTCAAGGAAGCCGAAGCAGATGTCCTGAAGGCCTGGAAAATGGAACAGGCCCGTGCCCTGGCGCAGGAAGAAGCGCAACGAATCATCAAGGATGTACAGGCAGGCCCCGATAATTATCGCAAACTCATTGACATGAAAGGTTATGCTCCGGG
This sequence comes from Planctomycetia bacterium, assembly GCA_016795155.1. Taxonomy (NCBI): domain Bacteria; kingdom Pseudomonadati; phylum Planctomycetota; class Planctomycetia; species Planctomycetia bacterium. Next base: position 30,158 of record JAEUIE010000055.1, read on the forward strand.
TCAGGTCATCGCGCGATACAGTGAACCTGAACTCAAGTCGACAACAGACATACCCACTTACAATGCCTGCCCTATCCCCAAGGCTGTTGACAACGAGCCTGCTGACTTTGTCACGCAGTGCCTGGACAAGCTCAAGAACAAGGGTGATACGGTTGTCATTCCTGATCGTTCCAAATCAGTTTATTACCTTATTTATCTTTCCTCGCGATCCGAGCCTAAGACTTCCAATCCACTGGATCTGGAAGCGTTTCACAACGAAGTCATCAGGCCATCCATGATGCGACAACTGATGATTGATGGAACATCGTTCAGGAACTTTGTAGGCATGGAAGAGAAATCGCAGGATGTAAGATCCTGGATAGAGTACCTCAAGGAAATCACTTCGTATAACCCTGAACTGGGAAAAAGCCTGTCTGAAAACACCAGGCAGTAATTGATTGCAATAAAATTTCGATAATCTGTGGCAGGGTTATTCGGTACTCCGAATGACCCTGCTGGATATGCAACAACTTCGCGATCTCGCAGGGTCATGCATAACCCTGCCACAACTCAATACGTTTCAACAGGCTCCTCATGCAGGTGTCTGTTTCTATTGCATCAGCCATTGCTGCAATTTCCAGTCGTGATCGGCTGGCACGAACAGATAATCACACTCTGTGTAGACATCGGGGACTTTCAAAATTTTATCAGAAAAATTCTCAACACGTTTCAACTGAAACTGTTCTCCGGTTTTCACGACATGCAACAAATGGTAACTATGACTGACCAGCAGTTGCTGCATGGCGTTGATTGTCTTCTGGTAGGCATCTATCGGATACTTCGGATCGCGATGCAGCACCTCGCAGGTGATGAGAGGCCTGTCGTTCTTCAGCACTTCGGTCATGCCCTGCAATACCTCAAGCTCAGCGCCCTCCACATCAATTTTGACGAACGCGACCTGTGGGATACCCACCGACTGCCTGATGTCATCGAACCTGAAACAGGGGATATACATGTGGGTCAATTGTCTGTCAGGCCTTTGATATTCGGTGATGCTGGCATCCGATGCAAAGACCGATGATGATGTTTCCATGCTGAGGGAAACCACGCCTGCACTATTCGATAAACCAATGGGCACCAGGTGGATATCTGATAACTGGTTCATCCTGATCAATTGCATCACATAAGCCACGGCATAGGCATTTGGCTCGAATCCAAAATAGCGTGCAGCCGGCTTTTGAACGCTGAGGTAATCAAGCAAGGTCTGTCCCACGTTTACGCCAATATCGAGCACAGCACCTACGCGCTGGTTCAATGCATGCGACATCAACTGAGTTTTCCAGTTCTCCGTCCAGTGCAGCAGATGTAGCCCGGCAATATCAACCAGGGGCACCTTGATCTGCCTGGTTCCCACTTTAATATTGAGGTCCTTGAACAACCCTTTCAGCAAGCGATAGGAAACTTTCTGATAGTATGGCTTGCCAGCGGTCAAATTCATGAAAACACCGTAATGAGTTATCTTCGCGTGATGCATTTATCCTACAGAATGAAACAGTTGCTTGCGAAACAGGTAGAAAACGATTTGTTGGCGTAATCCTACCCTCTTGACCCGCCATACAACCTGCTGGCACACACTTTTTCCCCACAAAGGCAACTGGTACAGCGTAAAATAGAGTGATGGAACGTCCTGCATGTGTCATTCTGCCAGCACAGGGGTGTAGGTTGGCAGAACCAAGGGCCGGGTTGTGCCTTCGTTATTGGACGACAACAAGCTGATTCAACGCTGTCTTTCGCACCAGCCGGGCGCCTGGAACGATTTCGTAGACACGTATCTGAATCTTATCTACCGAGTTATTCATCACACTGCACATCTACGAGGTCTGACGCTTCGCCCGGAAGATGTGGAAGATCTCGCATCCGATGTACTGCTACAGGTGGTCGCCAACAATTATTCCGCCTTGCGACAGTTTCAGGGACGTTCAAGTTTAGCTACCTATTTGACAGTGATTTGCCGACGATCCTGCATCCACCTGCTGGCTCGTAAATTTGGAACTTCAGCCATCTTCCAATCGATGCCGAACTCTGCGCAGGCAATGGAAGAAACCGAAGAAGATCATCACGATTCTGATTCGCTGGAACAGGTACACGATCTGCTGACAGCACTGCCTAAAAATGTGCGTGAAGTGGTCCGTCTGCATTATCTGGTTGGTTTGAGTTACGAGGAAATCAGCAGTCGCATGGGCATACCGGTGAACAGCATCGGCCCGCTCCTAAGCCGTGCACGTCAAAAGCTCCGCATGAAACTGCAGGCAACTGAAGAAACTCCTCCCACTAATGTTGCTTCCTAGACAATCTGGTTGAAGTAACCAAGCGATGTTTTTCTCCTCCCCTTACCAAGGGGAGGCCGGGTGTGGTTATAGCTACAGCATGAACAACCCCGTCTAACTTCCCCTTGGCAAGGTGGAGAACCAAAGCCCTGTTCGCCGCTGGCACATTTAGCCTGTATAACCCTCTTGAGTACCTCATGAGGACGATTCATGGCCCATCATCGGCTGAATGGCAAGGTTGCGCTGGTAACAGGCGGTTCTCGTGGCATTGGCGCTGCCGTCTGCCGTAAACTGGCTCGAGATGGTGCAAATATAGTACTTACCTATGGCTTCGAGGATGAAGCAGAGGCTGCAGAGCGTGTCTGCGACGAACTGGTTCTGCTGGGAGTGCAGGCATCCACGTATCGGTGCGATATGGAAATTCCCAGTCAGATTGAATTGCTCTTTGCTGCGCTCAAGAAGAACCAGCCTCAGTTGGATATCCTCGTCAATAATGCCGCAGTGGGGGATATGATCCCGTTCGAACAGATTGATGTCGCTCAGTTTGCCCGTTTCTTCAACATCAATGTGCGCGGCCCGATGTTGGCTATCCAGCAGGCCCTGCCCTTCTTTGGCAAAGCAGGCGGCAGTGTGATTAACATCAGCTCAGCCATCGTCCGGGAAAATCTGGTCGGCTCGATGCTTTACACCTGTACCAAGGCATCCATCGATGCCATGACCCGGTGCCTGGCGAAGGAACTCGGTCCAAAACAAATCCGCGTCAACAGCGTCTCCCCTGGTTTAACCGAGACCAAACTGGCTCGCGACACCATGCCCGGCCCGATGTTTGACAGGATTGCCCGGCACACACCACTGCGCCGCCTGGGCCAGCCTGATGATATTGCCGGGCTAGTAGGTTTCCTGGCTTCTGATGATGCCTGCTGGGTTACCGGTGAAATCATTGGAGCGACCGGAGGGATGTAACATGCCTTCCCTCAGTGATGCCATCAAGAGCCAGGCCCATCAGCTTGGGTTTGAGCTGGTGGGCATCACACCCGCCACAAAAGCGCCAACACACACATCCTTCCTTGACTGGCTCGACCAAGGCTATGCAGGCGAGATGGCCTATCTCGAAAAATACAAAGAGGCCAGGTCGAATCCAGAATCTATACTCCCTGGCGTGAAAAGCATTATTGTTCTGGGCATTTCGTATCATCAGCCTGCTTTTCGAAAGGTGCCAGTGTCACCGCTACATGGAAAAGTAGCCAGCTATGCCCTGAACACAGACTATCATGAGTTGCTCTGGAAAAAGCTCAATTCCCTGTCCGCATGGTTGAATGAACAGCAACCTGCAGCAAACACTCGTGGAGTAGTGGATACTGCTCCGCTCCTGGAACGTGATTTCGCGAGGATGGCAGGCTTGGGATGGTTTGGCAAAAACACCATGCTCATCAACAAGCACTTTGGCAGTTTCTTTTTCATCGCATCAATGTTAACTGATGTGGAACTCGAATATGACCCGCCGCATGTACCAAGCCATTGTGGAACCTGTACCGCATGCCTGGATGCCTGCCCCACGCAAGCATTTCCAGAGCCGGGCAAGCTGGATGCCACGCGGTGCATCAGCTATCTGACCATTGAGCTAAGAGGGGCGGTGCCTGATCAGCAAAAGAAGGATATCAACCACTGGTTGTTCGGCTGCGATATCTGCCAGGATGTCTGCCCATGGAATCGTAAAGCGCCAGCGGGAAAGGAACCTGCCTTGCTGGCAGATCAGCAGCAGCAATCTGGCACGATAAACCTGCTCGAACTATTCACCTATTCCGCTGAACAGTGGCGTTCACGATTCAGACACACCGCACTCTGGCGGGCTAAACGGAATGGATTATTGAGAAACGCGTGTCTGCTACTCGGAAATGAACAGAATGCAGAGGCCTATGCATTGCTCAAAAAGGCCATGATGGATGAAGATGCTGGAGTGCGTGATGCTGCAAGATGGGCCTGCAGGCGGATTGAAACTAAACAAAAACAGCCTGCTTCATTGGAAGCAGGCTGACTCGATTGCTGACAGTTGATTGCAGAGATTAGCAGTCAACCGTTTCGATTACCTGATCTTTCTTCTTGCGTTGGCGGTATACATATCCACCAACACCAGCGATTGCCAATCCAATCATGGCAATACTGGCTGGTTCAGGCACAGCAACACCAACCGTGAAGTTATCCATGCTGTTGAATTGAGCTGCCAGAGGAGCTGACAAAACGAGTGAAGTAATGACCGTGCCGTTATCAGAAGTGAACCCTCGATAATCTGATGCACTAGTCGTGGTGAAACTCTCCACGGTACCGTCGCTGAGTGTTATTGTGACCGTGCCAGTCAATGGATTATCAGTCACATCAGTCAGAAAGAAATTGCCACCCAGAGCAGTCACATTACCACTGGTGAATGTGATGGTGAGTGACTGTTGAGAATAAGTGTTGCCAATGAATGCACCACTGCGATATAGTGGCTCAATTCCACCAGCTGCGTCAAATATGTACGAAAAGCCAAGGCTTGAAAACCCTGCTCCGGAATCATAAGTTCCAGGGTTGCCAGTAAAGGTTTCGGTATAGAAACCAGGTGAAACATTGGCTAGGAAGGTTGCAGAAGACGTGTAGACTGTGCTCTGCGCTGATAGTTGACTGTGGTTGGATAACAAGCATGAAGCCAGAACGGCAACTGCGACCCATTTCTTCATCATCGATGCACTCCTGTGCGTTGTGATGAGTCTCAATCATCCGTTGAATGATTGAAACCCTCTATCCTTAGCTGTTGTTCTATGGAGAAACGTGGATGGGTACGTCTCTTAGCTTCTGCGTATCATAGTACATTACGTTGACAAAATAAAGTCAAAAATAAACTTTTTCATTCGATTGAAACAAAACATCCAACTTGGTATTTCCAAGCTGGATGTGAAATTGCATCCCAGATTACCGTACTTGCTTTAATTCACTCCAGTTTCCAGTCAATGTGGCATTGGGATCGAATGTTGCATCATTGCTCAGAACCACCGTTCCGTTGGAGTGTACCCACGCCTGGTTGTATCCACTCGGTAAGCTGTAGTGCACACCGGCGTTGGTATATTCCTGTGTGCCCCGGATGTAGTCGCTGAACTGCTTACTGATGCGATCTTCCGAAGCGTTCTTGTAAGCCCGTGCTTCACGCATCAGGGCCAAGGCATGATCATTGTTAGCGCTGATCTGCCTGCTGATGGTACCGGCATCGGCAATGTTCTGCATCATACGTTTGGTAAACAGGCTTCTTACATAGAGCACCTGTTTGTAGTGTTCTGCATTGCCTTTCAGTGAATGGACACAAGCGAGTATGGCAGGCGTTGCAGCGTCCAGTTCGCCTGCTTCTGCCCGAATAGAAAATGCCAGCCCGACACCCCAGGAGATCATCGAGGCATTGTTTACACCCAGAGAAACTTCGGGATGATAGAAGCAGGCAACATAGAAATCTTCTTCGACTGACTGCCCCTGGAACTGGTAAGTTACCCGTGTTCGTGTTGCTTTCCAGTTGCCTTCGCCACTCATTTTCTGACAGAGCCTGGCCAACTCAGGCATATCAAAATGCCTGATAGACTCTGGTTTCACCTTGCGATGGCCGGGCAGTGTGAATTCTTCAATCAACTTGCCCGGTGCAGTAGGTTCGAGAACAATCTGGCCCTGGTAGTTGCTCAGCCGCTGCATGGGGAAGACAGGATTCTTCAGGTGGCAGGCATAGGCGATGGGAAGAAATTCGAGTTGCTGGAAGGTTCCCGGCTTGCTGATAATGGCTTCAAAATTGGCTTGATGATACATATTCGGGTACCATTTCACTCCACCTTGAAACTGCCAGCCTTCCGGCTTCAGGATACTCCCTGCCACCATGTTGTTGACCATGGGATCGCGAATGACGACGGGTGTCATGGTCAGCGTTTTGTCGGGCTCATTTGCAATCGAAGATACCAGGGCGTTGAGAACAACCATGGCTGCAGTGACTATGGATCGAGCGGAAGTTGATAACATGTTTATGCTCCGGTTGGGGTTATGGTGCACCCATTACCGGAACAGGCTCGACTCGTGACAGAAAAAGTGAACTCGGCTTGCAGAAGTTTTGCAAGCAAAGTAATTTATGTCAAAATATAGAAGTCAGTAAAATCGTTAGATTAGGCACTCTATTTGCTCAGATAATTTGGGTACACTCGAGACTGTCAAGATGGCTGTTCTGGAACGTAAGGATTACTCGATTCTGATTGCAGATGACGACCCGTTATGCAGGGAATCGTTAAGGGAGATTATTTCCCCGATAGGTTACCCTACCCTGGTTGCTGAGGATGGCGAAACCGCCTTGCAACTGCTGGAATCACAGCCAGTGCATTTGTTTCTCTGCGACATGTATATGCGAACCTTGAATGGTCTGGAAACCGTCACACTGGCCAGGCGAATTGTTTCAGAATTGCCCTGTATTCTCGTCACGGCTTCCTCGGATGATCAACTGGTACGCAAAGCCATGGAAGTTAAGGTGTATTCCATTGTTAATAAACCTGTCAATCGACATGAGTTAGTTTTCACTTTGCAGCGAGCATTGCGAAAGACTTACAGCTCGCAGTAAGAAATAGAACAGTTTTCAGCGCTGGTTTGTATAATCACAGTTATCACCTGCCTTATCAGCCTGTGATTGAATACATCCCCCCGGAGTTGCACATCAATGAAGATTGTCCCTTTGAATGACAAAATCATCGTCAAACGAATGGAGGCAGAGGAAAAATCCAAAGGCGGCATAGTCCTTCCCGATTCAGCCCGGGAAAAGCCCCGCCAAGGCAAGGTTCTGAGCATAGGCGATGGAAAGCTGCTGCCAAACGGCACGCGACAGCCATTCGTTGTCAAAGAAGGTGACAAGGTGCTCTTCAGCTCCTGGGCAGGCAATGAAGTGCGAGTTGACAATGATGAATTCCTGATCATGACTGAAGATGATCTGCTGGCAGTGGTTGGCTGATTGAGAAACCGAATGCGATTCACGCCTCCGATTCTTTCGGAGGCTTTTTCAATTCAAGCAGCGATTCAGGTAACTGCCTTAACTTCAGTAACATCTGTAACACCTGTAGGGTTAGTAGCTTTCCACTTGTAGCGTCCGGGGGGACTATAACTGGTCCGAAGCGGATCAAGTGTCGTGCGGTACATGCTTTTGAGCCATGCTCGAGGACGATTCCTCCGATCACAATACATAGAGTCTTGCGCGGGATTGCGCTGGCATGGATGCACAACAGGTCGCATGGAGTGACAACAATGACTCGACCCCCAAGGCGTTCATACGCTTTAGAATTGGAATGTCTGGAGGATCGTCGCTTACTGGCTGGGAATATCATCAGTGGATTTGTTTTCGAAGATCTCAATGGCAACGGCATACGGGATACAAACGAACCCTCAGTAGCCAACAGCATTATCGAACTGAAAAACGCATCCGGTAAGGTAGCTGGCACCACAACAACCGATCAGTACGGCTATTATCAATTCAGTACAGACAGTTCACTCGGCTCCGCGATTCAGTCGCAATCGCAGACGTTGAATTTCTTCAATACTTCGATGAATTCCATTCGGGCCCAGGCCCTGCAGCAGTTCAATCCTTCGCTGGGAACACTACAATCGGTTGAAATCAAGCTGAATGGCCAGATCGTCAGCTCCATCAAAGCAGAGAACAAGAGCAGTTCTCCTGTTACTCTCACAGGCTCCGTGGCAGGCACCATGCTGCTCAATGGACCAGGATTCAACCTCAATCTGCAGATCAGCCCCAGCGCTGTTACTGCACATTCACTTGCAGCCTTTGATGGATCCATTAACTACGCTGGTGGATCGGGAATTACGCTTGGCAATCAGTCCGCGTCAGGCATTCAAACCCAGACATTGACAGGCAATGCGGTAAATGCCTTCATTGGCAACGAGTCTGTCAACCTCTCCTTCCTGGCTCAATCCAATATACAAGTGACTGGTGGCAGCAATCTTGCCAGCAACATCTCCAGCCTGGGTAATGCCGAAATCACTGTTACTTATCGCTATCTGACAGCCAGCCCGCTGAAGGCAGGTAAATATACCATGACGCAGAAATCACAACCTGCCGGCCTACTCGATGGACGCGAATCTCAGGCGAACACCGTTGTGGCTAATTCGCAAAAGACCGATTCCATCAGTGTGGTGTTAGGCACTTCCAACAGTTCCAACAACAACTTCGGCGAATACCGCCCTGTTGCCATCAGTGGCAAAGTCTACCACGATAGCAACAACAACGGGCAAATTGACGCGACCGAACAGTTCTTTGCCAATGTCCAGGTCAAACTGACTGGCACCAATGATCTGGGCAAGAAGCTGACTTTGCTGACTACCACTGATGCCCAGGGCAATTACCAGTTTGGCAACCTGCGGCCCGGCAATTATTCACTAGCCCAGATGTCACAGCCTGCTGGCTACGTTTCAGGTAAAGTGACTCCAGGCAGCCTGGGTGGAACCGCTGGCACCAAGAAAGATATCAGTTCAATCATGATTTCGGGCAGCCAGCAAGGAACCAGCTATAACTTCGGACTGAACGCCAAATCAGCAACAGGTATTCCCTCTTCCACACCCGTGCAGCCCAGCAATGGATCAACATCGGGTGGCGGTTCAACAGGCATCGGCAAAGGTGTCTTACTGGGAAGCACGCCTATTCGACCACCTAGCAGTGGTGGCAGCACACCTGGAGCCATTGGCAAAGGACTTCTGCTGGGAAGCACACCTGTTGTACAGCCACCATCCAGCGTAACGCCAACGCCTCCGAGTTCCGCTGGTGGATCTCTGGGTAAAGGGTTGTTGCTGGGTAGCACACCCATCAGACCACCGAGCAGTGGAGGGAGCAGCTCTGCTGCGATTGGAAAAGGGCTTTTGCTGGGTAGCAGTTTCAAATAACAGACAACCCTCTGAAGGATCAACTACTTCGCCGTAGGACAACGCATACTGGAGTGATGGCAATGAAACGGTCGTACATCAAGTGGTGCAGCTTTGCGATTGTGGGATTTGGAGCATTACCCATCGTCGCCCAGGACTGGAAGCCTGTCAGCACCCATACCGCCCGTTATGAAGAGGCAGCTACCTCTTCGATGTCCCTGCTGGGCAGGCCCATCACGGGTCGATCCAAAGTGGATCAGGCCATCGAACGCACCGGCTTTGCTGGTGACAACAGCATGGCATTGCCCATTCCTCAGGCGCCAGCAGGGAAATCATATGGCGTTGAAACTCTGCCGCCACCGCGTGTTTCTGCTTCGGGATACCCGATTGCAACAGCACCCGCCAATGCGGTTTTACCTCCAAACATGAAACTGATGCCTGCTGCCCAGACACCTCCGATGGGTGCAGGAACTGTCATTTATCCAGGCAGCATGCCCTATCCTTCAGGAGATTTCGCCCAGGGTCAGCCGCAACCAGGTGGCCCGCCAGTGGTGGTCAATGGACCAATCGATGGGCAGATCTTTCAAGGTGCACCGATTTATGACGGCGGTGCGTTCCCCGGCATGCAATACAGCGGGGGCATGTCTGATCGATACTTCCTGCAGTCAATTCATGGCAGCCCAGGCCTCTGGTATGGCAGTCTCGATTTTGTCCTCTTTTCGGTTACTCCAGACAAGGCTCCTGCTCTGGTGATTACCGGCCCACAGAATACCACCAGCATTCTGGATGGAACCGTCGTCTATGGCGGAAGCGATCTGCCCACCGATACCATGCTCGGTGGTAGAGTCAGCATGGGTGTCTGGTTTAATCGACGCCAGTCTTGGGGTATGTTCGGCAGCTTCTTTACCACACAAGACCAGGCCATGCATTACCAGGCTGGCTCTGCAGATGGCAGTACCTTCTATGCTCGACCCTTCTTCAATACGAGCACCGTCAATTTTAATGGCACACCGCGTGTACCTGCGGAAGATTTGGAACAGGTTTCGCAGTTAGGAACAGCTTTACGGCCTGCTCTTGGTGGTTTCGTGAACATCGATCGCACGAGCAAGCTTCGCGGCGCGGATTTGAACTTCAGGTTCAATCTGTGCAATAACTTTCCACCTTGCCGAAGAACCCATTGGAACATCGATGGTTATGCAGGCGTGAAATATCTGGGCTTTGATGAAACGCTGAACATCACGGAGAACATCAACGTATTGAATGACTTTGTGATAGATCCCAATACTACACTGCTTCAGGGTACACAATTCTTCGTGCAGGATCGCTTCAGCACACAGAATGCATTTATTGGCGGCAATATCGGCTTGATCAGCGAAGCACGCATGGGACGATTCTTCATCGAAATGCGTACCGGCATTGCATTGGGTGGCACCCAGCAAACGGTAACGATTGGTGGCAATACGCAAGTCACTACGCCTAACGGCCAGACAACCGGGTTGCTGACAGGAGGCTTGCTCGCACAGGAATCGAACATTGGCACCAATACCCGATCACAGTTCAGCTATGTTCCCGAACTGGGGTTAAAACTTGGATTGCAAGTGACCGATCATCTTCGTGTCTTCGCTGGTTATGAAATGATGTACTGGTCGAACGTGGTACGCCCCGGACAACAGATTGATCGCAGCGTCAACGCCAGCCAGTTGCCGCAATTCCCTGGACCAACCAGCGGTGAAGTCCGACCACTGTTCAACTACCAGACGAGCAATCTCTGGATCAGCGGTTTCTCTGCGGGCGTATCCTGGATTTTCTAAGTTGCTTTTGAACAACTCGAAAGCTGTGGCAGGGTCGTGTGGTACTCCACTCGACCCTGTATTATTGCAATAACTTTATGTCGCGGCATCAGGGTCGAAACGGAGTACCGTTACGACCCTGCCACAGATTTTCAACAGATTTTTTCTACGTGCGCATGGTTGACAAGACGGGTGGAACAATCGGTCCGAGAACCAGTAACGGCAGCCAGGCTGCCAGTGCCGGGTCGATGGCATCAGTCTTGATGAGCGCTGAAGTCGCCATGCCGAAACCCTGCAGCAAGCCATAAATCATCAGGCACCAGGCAACACGCACAAAGATGTTCCATTCTGATCGTCCCACGATGATGGGCAGGCCTAACAGGAACAACAGCAGATCATAAAACGGTGCAACCAGCCGCTGATGCATCAGTCCGATGACCGCAGAACGCTGGGGTAGACCTTCTTCGGTCTCCAGTGCTTCAAACAAATCTGCGGTGGATTGAAACAGATACCAATTCGGCCTTCTGACAAGTCTCTTGTAGCTCAGTTCTGTATGCAGGAAGAATTGCCCGGGTTTTAATTGCCTGATGGCCGGGTGTGCGATGGGCAGAACATCGGGAGTAGAGCCATTCATGAACCAGCCATGATCCTCAGGCCGGGTACCTGCATGGTAGAACATCTCCTTCGACTGGATGTGCAGAGTTTTACCTGTGATATCTGAGGGAAATGTCACACGGGCAAACTGAATCATCTGTCGATTGGGATAAGCAACCTTCGCCTCAATATGGATATGTCGATTGTCGAATGTACCGGAGACCAGTAATGGACGCTTGCCCAGCGGGTCTTCTGCCTGCCTGAGCAGATTATCCGCGCAGTGAGGTATGACCAGTTCAGTATCCAGCCATTGCAGTACGAGAAAAAAACTGGTGATAGCAGCGAGTGGTATCAGCAAGCGTCGAAGCGGAACGCCTGCTGCCAGGATGGGCATCAGTTCGTTCTGCCGCTCCATCCAGCCTAATGTAAATGCACCAGCCAGGAGAATGATGATCCCGTTGACGCGCTGAAAGAACACTGGAACGCGGTAAGCATAGTACACGCCTACGTTTCTGAAAAAGGTAGAAACCTTTTCCATTGGCGTTTGTTCTACAGACGATTTGCCTTTCTTGTGGACAACCCCCGTGGTAGATGCCTGATTGGCTCGTTGTTCTTTCATCAGGACTTTAACAGGATCGGGCGCGGTAAATTCTTCGAACTTGGTAAAGACATCGATCACGATGTACATCATCACCAGGCTGGCAAAGGTTGCCAGGTAGGCAAACAGAAACTGCCTTAACAGGTATCGATCCAGCAGGGTCACCATGTTGCTCCTGTTCCTGGGAATAAGCCCTTATCGGCGTCCGAGTCGCCATAAGAGCATCAGTCCGGCAACTCCCAGAACGGCATTGCCCAGCCACATGGCCAGGTACACATTGTTTCCATCCTTACCCAGGTTTTTCATCAGCAGATTGAGTGGATAGTAGACCAGCACAATAGGCAGAAAACAGGTGACGAAGGAACTCAGAAAATCACTCTTTTGAAACCAGATTGCTACCGGGCAGCCGATCAGAACAAAAAAGAAACAACCGAGTGCCAGCGATGGTCGTTCCGCCAGTTCCACCCGCAGTTCGCCAACCTCACGACGAATGTCATAGTACTTCTGCCGTTGAACCAGATATTCCGTACTTCCCGGCGAATACTTCTCCAGTTCTTCCTTTTGCTTCTCCTCTTCGACAACTGCATCGACCTGGCGTTCAAGGATTTCCGGAATAGACCGCTCTCGTGGCCGGGGATTGCGATTGACCTTCTTAGGGAACGGAATCTTGATGACTTCCCGTTCAAACTGGCCTGAATTTCCCTCGCGAATGACGTCGGGCAGGATCAGCGTGACGATGATCGTCTTGGTATCCAGATCGACTTTGATTTCCGCTTCCTCAGCGGAAGCTATCATGACGTACTCACCCTTTTCATTGCGTTGTTTGAAGATAGGGCCAATGAGTCGTTTGCCGTGCACTTCCCGAACATAGATGGAGTATTGAAACCCAGGTTCGTTAAAACAGAGATCACGCCGCAGCTTGGCGTAGAGAAAATCTTCTGATTCGTTGAATGCCATGCCCCTCAAGCGATGATGCGTGTGGGGAATATACTCGTAATGCAGCGCAAACACGCCCGCTGATATCAGCAGACTGAGCAGCACCGCAGGCCATAAAGCAACACGAATGGGAATGCCAGCAGCCTTGATGGCTGTAATTTCGTTATCAGCCGACAACCTGCCATACACCACTGCCACGGTAAATAGCATGGTGGCAGGAACGGTATAGGGCAAGGTACTGGGCAGAAGCAGCGGCACCAGCAACATGATATGTTCCGGACCCAGACCCTGCTGCGAGGTTTCCTGCACAATGCCTGCCATCACCACGATGGAGGAAAGGCCAGCCAGGGCCATGATGAAGATGCGGAGCAATTCCCAGAGTATGTACCGATGGATAAGGAGCACGAACAGTCCCCGTTCAGAAAACCGTGTCGGCGGACTATACCGGCTTGGCGCTGGGGGTCAAGGCGGGGTTGCTGGAACCACGTTATTGAGGTAATTTGCGCAAGCTGAATGCCTAGCGAAAGGATGCACCATGGCTGCGTTTCGAGAGCATATCGCCTTTTCCACTGTTTTGGGAGTCGGTTATGCTGTTGGCTTGAAATCGCTTGGGTTTGAACCCGCGCAGGCAGTACTCGCTGGCAGCATATGCAGCCTATCAGGCATGTTGCCTGACCTCGATAGCGACAGTGGCAGACCCGTCCGGGAGATGTTCAGCTTCATCGCTGCCGCCTGCAGCATTCTGATCTTTCACAAACTGGGGGATGGGAATCTCGAATTCCGCTTGCTCCTGGCCGGCGGTATGTACTTGTTCATGCGTTTCGGATTTTCATACCTGTTCAAGCAACTGACCGTGCATCGTGGCATGTGTCACAGCATTCCTGCTGCACTGATTGCAGCCATTTCCGCTTATCTGCTCTTTGTCAGCGAAGGCGACCGCATTGCATTGGCGATGGCTGGTGGTGTTCTGATTGGATTTGTTTCCCATTTGTTGCTGGATGAAATATATGCTGTCGATTTTCGTGGGCTGAAGCCCAAATTGAACCAGTTTGCCGGCAGCGCATTAAAACTCTTCTCCAAGAACACTGCAGCTACCGTGGTAACCTGGGGATTGCTGTTTCTGCTCAGTTATCGTGTAGCAGTGGTGGAAGGAGTGTTGCCAGAAGGACTTCCAAGTGTTGCAGACCTGCGTGAAGCCCGTAATTCACTGTTTGAAAAACTGGGTATCAGCAAGGATCGTGGTAAGCCACTCAGCATGAACACCACTATTTCAAAGAACTGATCCAGCTACGAATCAGATTGACACCCTCTTCATCCACCATGCGGCGTGGCAACTCAGGCATCATGATGCCTGGCTCCGTCGATTCGAGCCGATGAATCAGAATCGATTCATCTGGCTTGCCAGGCACCACATCATAGAGTTTACCGCCCGAACCACGACCAGCAGCAACAGGAGTTTTCATAACACCACGCTTAGCTGGTTCCAGCTGCGTATAGCGCAAATCGAGCCCAGATTGACGTGCCGGGCCGGTGGGATCGTGACAGTGAGCACAGTTGATATCAAGCCAGGCTCGTACCCGTTGTTCCAGCGAACCGGTTGTTTCCTGATTCCAGACTGGCACCGCATGTACCTGCTGCCCATTCTTCAAACCTTGCAGTACACCTGCATCCCGCCAGAGTTCCAACTGATTGGCTCCGGCCATCGTTCCTGGTGGCGGCCTGTTGAGATTCCTGGGCTTGGGGCCGATGGGTTGATTGGTCGGGCCATGACAGCCTTTGCATTGGTTGGCATTGGGAACGATGTAGGCATTGGTCCGTTCGTTGCCGTCAAAATGAGTCCATTTGGACTGCACGATGGAACCGGTCAGTTTCTGGGTCGCTGCTGTCTGCTCATCATTCCAGAGGTAGCTGACACCAATCCAGCCTGCCGCTTCCCGTTTCAGGATGCGAGTTTCCAGTAACTTCTGTCCTTTGGCGGGGTCACGCTGATCATGTGGGTAAGCAAAAGTCTTGGCAATCAGCGTTCCAACAGGAAACTCCAGTGATGCATCTTCGTTGATGAATTGCATGCTGCTCCCTGCCGGGAGCTTGATGAAGCGATACTTGGCAGTGTAATCGGAAAAGAGTGGCGTGTTCAACTCGTAATGCAATACACCTGCTACAGGCTCCTGCTCTGCAATAGGCCCCTGGAATAACTGAAGATCTGCCAGCGAATTGGGCAGTTCATCCCATTGCTGGGATGAGCCCGCCTTCTGAACCTTGGTGGCTTCCGTTTTCCCGCAACCTGAACATACGACTGCCAGACACACCCATGCTGCGAGGCTGATTCTTGTTGCTTGTCTTATCATAGGTTGCTTACTTCAACTCCACCGCAGGCAGTGCTGGCAATGTCCCGGCAACGGAAGCGATGTTACGTTCGATTTTGGGCTTACCTAATGCGAACTTCAGAATATCGCCGCCGGTGTAATTCAAGTTAACAAAGCGTGCTTTGTCTTGATTCGAGATCTTCAAGCGTTTCTCTTCAGGCAGCTTGCCATCGACTTGCTTTTTGGGATCAGTATTGCCATCGTACAGAATGTCAGGCAATGGCTTGCCTAAGAGGCCAGTGAGCAGTAATCCCATTTCGCCACCGGGTGAGTTGCCATTCTCTTCAAATACATTGTCGTGAACGTAAATACCTTCAGGATATGGGTCATAATCCTTATCCTGAATCGGCTTCTGCACCAGGTGGTAGCTGATGATCGACAAACCAGTGGTATTGTTCTGCTTGACCTGATTCTGAAAGAGTTCCACCTGGTCGCTGGCCAGCACCATCATGCCCGTTCCCGGAGGTACTGTGGCTACAATGTTGCCCTTGGGTGCAAAGTTGCGATGATTGTTGGCAATCACCGTGTTCCTGAACACCCGCACCTGCTTACCATTCTTGGCGGGCAAGTCAGGCAGATCAAACACCAGCAACCCGCCGGTGTTGTTGGTCGAGTAATTGTCAAAGACATCCACTTCGGTGCAATTTTCGATCTCGATGCCTGCCACATTGCGGGTTGCCTTGCAATTCTTCACGATAACCTGCTTTGATTGACCGACATAGATACCAGCATCGGATGCGCACTCAGCTTCGCAGCCATCAATAATTACATGGCTGCACTGTACCGGATACAGGCCGTACGCTCCATTGGTTTCTGCAGGACCACCCGTCCAGCGAGCACGCACTTTGGTCAGCGTAACATTGGTGGCGCCGTTGATTTTCAAAGCATCACCCTTGGTGTCTTCAATGGTCAGTCCTTCCATTTTGAAATCATTCCCGGTCACCAAGATTCCTTCCTTGCCCTGATCCTGTTCCTTAAATGAAAGAATGGTCTGATCCATGCCTGCTCCGCGGATAGTCACACCGGGAACGGTTAGCGAAAGACTGGTATTGAAGGAATACGTCCCTGCAGCCAACTCAAGGGTTATCCCCGTTTTGGCCTTGATCAGCGCAGCAAGAATGTCTTCCTGTGCCTTATCCGAAGGATGGAATTGCAGCACTACGTCATTACAGGAATTCCCTGAAACATTCACCGGGTTGTTATTCGAGCAACCCGCCAGGAGTAACAGTGCCAGAAGTATGAAGCGCATGAAATCACCTCAATAGATAAGACATTACTGCTGTACCTTACAATAGTGCGAGAATCTTCGCTAGAACAATCGTCCCGCCTGTATTAGTTTTGCAGACCAAGCAGTTGGCCCAACCAGCGAAACATGGAAAAAACCGGAAATCGCTCCGGACTGCGGCAATACTCCACCAGTAACGCAGCAATATGGGGACAGATGCCATACTTGCCAATGGAACACGAACAATTCGCTTTGTCTATCCGGCCATCAACGACATTGGCACGAACCTGATAATACAGGCTGCCATGTCTTTTGCCTTCACAGTAGGCCTTGATCCAAGTGCCTCGTCGTGAATGGTGAAAGAGCAACGACTGTTCGACGTATTTGAGGCCACGATTAAACTGCACCTCACCCACCCAGGTATGAATAATGTTCTCTGCAATGGGTGCCTGACCTCTGCGTGCAACTGTCTTACGTTGCCTGCTTTGTCTCGAAGTTTTTCTATGATTGACCGAACTCATATCATTCCTTTTCGTTTCACTCCAATTATTGATTATATTTAGCCGGGGCATGAGTAGTCCTTTACGATCAGAAAACAGGTTGATTTCTCAGACTGCAGAACCGATTAAGCAGGAACTGCAATCGCCTTTCACCCTCCTGAATGAAGGAAACAGCACGTTTCGCTTTCATCAGCCAGGTAAGCCAATTTCCGATGGCAACCAGCAATCCCCACGTTTCAAGCAGCGTGCGTAACTGATCGAACTCTGAAGATGTTGATCCATACTCTGCCAGGGCACTGGACCTGATTGCAGGGTGAACCGATTCCATCGATCCAAACAGCCTTGCCAAATCCTGAGCAGGGTGATCATAACGCATTCCACCGTAGTCCACGATACCAGTTATCAACTGGTCTTTGAACAGGAAGTGTTCGATACGGCAATCGGCCAGACAAGGGTGTTGACCGACCTTGCGAGACAACCAGGGACCAAGCGCATTCAGCCCCGATGCTCGATATCGCTGAATGGTTTCTGCAGCATGAGCGTACACAGGTAGATCCGGGATTGCCTTGAAAAAGCCATGCTGCCAGGCTAAGAGCTTTTCATGCTGAATTTGCACAGCGCGACACTGCGTCATAACTCGATGACCCATCCGCCGCCAAATGGTATGCAGTTGGGAGATGACACGGACGATCTGCTTCAGTTGTTCTTCCGAAGGATTCAGGCAGGGTTCACCTGGTATCCAGGTACAGACATCCCAATATTGGTGTTGCGATTCCACCGTTGTCGATCCAGTATAAGTGGGCAATACTGCAGGCACACAGTTGAGTCCCTCCACTCTGGCTTGATTCATCATCGCATGTATTTCAGTCAACTGCATGTGGACGGGATGCCCCATCGGCCATTGCTTGACCGCCAATATCTGTTGCGCTGTTTCTACTTTCCAGACCCTGGCGCCGGAAAAACTTGCCGGCTGCAGAGTTACCGATTTAGAGCGTTCCAAACATGGGAATTGCCTGCACACTTCATGCGGAATTTCCGTATTGTACTGGTGAGTCTTCATACGGTTCACCAAACGATAAACAGACCACTTGCCGATTCAAACCATTTCATGGGAGCACCTTGATGCATTCTGGTTTAGCTTTTCTGATCTTAACCTGTGGCCTGTTGTCACCTCAAGAGGGATCGCCTACTCCGGGCAACGTCGCCTGGAAGGGCCTGGACAAACACTGGTCCGTTCGCCAGGACTGTATCTACGGCACCACGCAACCCAAAGGCATCGACTTCAATACGTTTCTCTGTTCCCAAAAGGAATTCCGGGATGTTGAACTGAGCCTGAAAGTCAACATCGTTAACGGAAAAGGAAATAGTGGTATTCAGATTCGTTCGAAGATCATCGATCAGAAGAAATTTGTTGTGGCCGGTCCCCAATGCGACATGGGCCAACAATACTGGGGCAGCCTGTATGGCGAACAGTTTGGCGGCATGATGAAAGCCTCTGACCCGGAAACTGTCAAGAAAGTTATCAAGACCAATGATTTCAACGACTACTACATTTTGTGCCAGGGCAAACGAGTGGTCATCAAGATCAACGGAACGACCATGCTCGATGGCAGCTTTGACAAGCTTCCCGATTCTGGCATCATCGCACTGCAGATTCATGGCGGCGGACCGATGGACGTCATTTTCAAAGACATCGTCATCAAGGAATTGAAGTAATTCCATGAACGAACGCCTGCGTCACGAACAACACTTTCATGATGAGCAGGCCCAGGAACGCCGCCAGGGCTGGGAAGCAAACCCAGCCTTGTTGCGTTTTCCTGCCGAAGATTATCTTGACCATGAACCGTGGGTACGCCCGGCACTCGCCAGACTTGGCAACCTGCAATATAAGCGAGTTGTGGACTTTGGCTGCGGGCACGGCATGGCGTCAACCAGCCTGGCACGCATGGGTGCCCATGTAATCGCTTTCGATCTTTCTTCAGGCTACGTGCACGAAGCAGTGTGCAGAGCGAAAAGCAACCAAGTCGCAATTGAGGGTGTAGTGGCTGATGGCGCTCATTTACCTTTTCGAGATGGCAGTATGGACGCCATCTGGGGTGTCGCCATACTGCATCATCTGGAACTGACCCATGCAGCTAAGGAAATCAAACGAGTGCTGGCACCTGGCGGACAGGCCGTTTTCTGTGAGCCTTGGGGAGGCAACCAACTCCTAGAACTGGCCCGGCGTTACCTGCCCTACGCCGGTAAGGAACGGACTGCCGATGAAAGACCGTTGACTGCGGACGATCTACGCCAGATTCAAACAGTATTTCCCAGTGCTGAATTACAGTTCGTGCAGTTGTCGGGCATGATCCGCCGAGCATGGAAAAACTGTCCGTTGCTTCCCATGCTCGATCGATTGGACGGTGCCATTTTACGCCACTGGCTAACACTCCGGCCCTGGTGCCGGTATGTTGTAGTGCATTTAATCAAGTAGTTTCTACCGTTCCTTCAACAGCAACTTGATCTTGTCATGCATGATGGTATCGCCCTTGGCGCCCTGCCACTTCAGTTCACCATCCCACCGGAAACGACCATTGCCTTTCTTGTCAATGAGATAAACACTGGGCCAGATGCGGTTGCCGTACCGGTTCCAGTTCGCCTGGTTATTATCCACTGCAACAGGATGAGTCAGGCCGGCATCTTCCAGTTTCTTTTTCAGCTTGTCAATTTTGTACTCAGTCTCGGTTTCAGGTGTATGAATACCGATGATGACCACTTCGCTATTCTTATAACGTTCCTGCACTTCCCTGTACCAGGGATAGTTTCGGACACAGTTGATTCAGCCGAATGCAAAGAAATGGACCACCACCACTTTGCCTCGCAGTTCCGAAAGCTTCAGCGGCTTGGAGTTGACCCATTCGGTCACTTTGTTGAATTCCGGAGCGGGGGTTTTGAATTCTGCCTGCGGCGCAGCAAGCGATACCAGCAACACCATCGGTAACATCAGCGTTTCTCCTGTAACCCTTGAGAAGTGAGAGTAAGGGCTTGTTGCAGAGGATTTGAAGTTTCTGCAACAATGATTGGTATCAATAAACTATGCCATCCCGGTTGAAGTTCCATATTAATTCTGTCAATGATTGACTTCCACACCTTGATGGAGTGCAATGAGCACACTCCTGATCTTTACTCTCTGATGAGGTTCAGAAACGATGGCCGCTAAACCCCTGCGTATTGGAATGATCGGTTACGGATTCATGGGTCGGGCTCATTCTAACGGCTATCGTAAAGTCGGGAATTTCTTTGATCTGAAACATCAGCCGGTTCTGCAGGCAGCCTGTGCCCGCAATGAACAGGCAGTCAAAGCGTTTGCTGACAAATGGGGTTACGCCAGCACTGAAACCGATTGGCGCAAGCTGGTCGAACGCAAAGACATTGATGCCATCGACATCTGCACCCCCAACAACACCCACAAGGAAATTGCTCTGGCTGCTGCAGCCAACGGCAAGATGATTCTCTGTGAAAAACCACTCTCCATGAACGGTTCGGAAGGCCGTGAGATGGTGGCTGCTGTCGAAAAGGCCAAAGTGAAAAACATGGTCTGGTACAACTACCGCCGTGTGCCTGCGGTGACACTCGCCAAGCAACTGATTGACAGTGGCAAACTGGGCCGCATTTTCCATTACCGTGCCAAATTCCTGCAGGATTGGACCATCAGCCCCGATCTGCCTCAGGGTGGCAATGGCCTGTGGCGGCTCGATGTCGGCGCAGCTGGTTCCGGCGTAACAGGCGATCTACTCGCACATTGCATCGATACTGCCCTTTGGCTCAATGGCGACATCAACACCGTCAGTGCCATGACCGAAACTTTCATTAAGGAACGGCAGCACAACCTCACTGGCAAGAAAGAAAAAGTGGGCATCGACGATGCCTGTGCATTCCTGTGCCGCTTCAACAACGGCTCGCTGGCTACCTTCGAATCGACCCGCTATGCCCGGGGCCACAAGGCACTCTACACTTTTGAAATCAATGGCGAGCATGCCTCCATCGCCTGGGATCTACACGACCTGCACCGGCTGCAGTATTTCGATCATAGTGACGAAGGCATTGTCCGCGGCTGGAGAAGCATCCATGTCACCGATGGCGACCACCCCTATATGGGCAAATGGTGGGTGCCTGGCTTACAGATTGGGTATGAACATTCCTTTGTCCACCAGGTTGCCGATTTCTGCGAAAGTCTGGAAACCGGCAAGCCAGCTATGCCCGATTTCCGCGATGCACTGCGGACACAGTATGTGTGTGATGCAGTGCTCGACTCAGCACGTGATGGAAAGTGGAATAAAGTTGAGCAGGTTTAATGACACCGGAACAGATTAAACAACTGACGCAGCTTCCCACGGATCAATGCCTCATCACCCAAGCTCTCTGGCACGATGCCCACGGCGACTGGAAAGCAGCCCATTCCTGTGCTCAGGAAGATCATACCCACATGGGTTCCTGGATGCATGCCTACCTGCACCGCAAGGAAGGGGATATTGGCAACGCCCGTTACTGGTACAGTCAGGCGGGAAGGCCGGTGTTTCAAGGAGGCCTGCAGGAGGAATGGGCCGCCATCGCCCAGGCACTTAATGAAACAGCCCGGGATTAACTCCGGGCTATCTTGCATTTCTATTGTAGGCTGACAGTTGCTTACTTTTTCTCAGTAATCACAGGCAGTGGTTCAGGTGTTGTCGCATAAATCCACTTGTAGTTAACGAACTTTACCTGTTCACCTTTCAGGTTGTCATCATCGCCTACGCGTTTGAAATTGAGTTGCAGCGTTTTCACGCGGACAATTTCCTTGCCATCGGGGCCATCAACCTTGGTGTAGCCATTGGAAAGGCCGAACACCAAGATGCTGAACTGGGTTGACTTGGGATTGATGTCATCCCAGGTGGCAACGCCAGTGATTCGGAGCGGGTAGGCAATGCGGTTGCCACTGCCATCGAATTCCTTGCTGACAGGGATCGGTTCCTTGCTGATGGTCCAGGAGTTCTTGATATCGAGGATGTTCTGCTCATCCTCCCGTTTCTGCACTTCTTTTTGAACGGTGTGCAGCACCTTGTCGTGATGAACCGTGTTCTCATCCTGAGCAAGCCAGACAAAACGGGGATTGAAATTCCGAGGTTCACCCGTGGTATTGGAAATCTGATACCATAGGTACCAGACAACCTTGGTGCCCTTCCCCGGAACATCGATCTTCATAATTCGAGGATCTTTGAAGTGGAAATCGAGCATCCAGATGTTGGCTTCACGATCTTCCGGACTGGCGAGTTTCTCCACCACGCGTTCGTTGAAACCCACACCCACCGGTGGTGGTGTAGTCTGCGAAGAAGCAGGTGGCTCTTGTGCCAGGCCTGACAACGGAATGCAAGACAGGATGGCCAAACCAACCCAAAATCGCTTCATGATGCCAACTCCAGCAGTTCAGCGGCAAAATCGTTAAAACCGTAACACCAATACATCTGCACCGCAGGTAGTTTCCCACCCTACGTTCGACCATACCCGTCTGAAGGCGCCCGGTCAAGGCTTACCCCATCGGAACATATGGTAGGCGTTCACTTTGTGTCGGCATAGAACGTATAAGTCGTACTTGAATGGGTACGCAGAGTATTTTCCCCGTTTTGGTGTTCTCCAACAGTTGCATTGATTAAAACCGGAAAGGTTCTGATGTCCTCTGTGGTGTGCGTTGTCGGTTTACAGTGGGGCGATGAAGCCAAAGGCAAAATGGTAGACCTGCTGGCAGAAAAGCATCGGATCATTGTCCGTTACAATGGTGGTGCCAATGCCGGGCACACGATTGTACATGGCGATAAAACCTTCAAACTTTCCCTGTTGCCTACTGGCGTGCTCAGGCCTGATCGCACTGCAGTGATTGCCAACGGCGTGGTAGTGTATCCGCCTCGGTTCATTGAAGAGGTCGATAGCCTTCAGAAAGCCGGCATCAGCATCACCGGGCAGAACCTCAAGTTGAGCGACCGGGCACATGTGATCTTCCCCTACCACATGGCGGAAGAAGCTGCTCATGAAGGCCTGGCTCCCAAGCCTATCGGTACCACTGGGCGTGGCATCGGACCCTGCTATGCAGACAAGGCTGGCCGAACCTATGCTATTCGTGTTGGTGAACTCTTGCAGCCCGACTGGCTGCGCGAACGACTGAATATCATTGTCCCCATCAAGAACAAAATCCTGGCTGCACTGGGGTCCACCAGCCAGTTCAAGGCTAACCAACTTGCTGATGAGTACATTGCCTTCGGAGAAAAGCTGCGACCCCACATCACCGATACCACTGAACTGCTGCATCATGCCCTGGTGACCAAAGACACGATTCTTTTTGAAGCAGCACAAGGCAGCTTGCTCGATCTGGATCATGGTACTTTCCCTTATGTCACCAGTTCCAGCAGCACTGCAGCAGGCATTGGCAGCGCTGGTGTACCAGCACGTCGATTAACCAAAGTTCTTGGCATTGTCAAAGCTTACACAACAAGAGTAGGTGGAGGCCCCTTCCCCACTGAGTTGACCGACGCCATCGGCGACCAGATTCGCAAGGTGGGCAGAGAGTATGGCACCGTCACTGGCCGACCAAGGCGCTGTGGCTGGTTTGATGCCGTTGCAGTGCGCTACACCGCAGCGCTCAGCGATGCTGATTCTGTATCCCTGATGCTGCTCGATGTTCTCAGTGGACTCGAAGAAGTCAAAGTCTGCACAGCGTACGAAGTCGATGGCAAGCGGGTGGATCATTTCCCTAGTGATTCCCAGATACTGGCTAAATGCAAACCTATCTACACGACGATCCCCGGCTGGAAGGAAGATATTTCCAAGTTGCGGAAACTCAGTGACCTGCCCACTGCTGCCCGCCGGTATGTTGATGTCATCAGCGGTGCGGTCGGCTTGCCTGTATCCATGGTATCCGTCGGTCCGGATCGGGATCAAACCATTATCTGCTGAGCATGCCCACCAAACCCCGCTACACCCCTGATGCACTGCAGTCCTGGGGAATCACCACGATTCCGAGGCACATTGCCATCATCATGGATGGTAATGGCCGGTGGGCAGGCAAGCGGGATGAAGTGCGTACCGTCGGTCATCGCCAGGGGGCAGGCAGTGTTCGCGTGGTGGTGGAAGAATGCTGCAGGCTCGGCATCGAACAACTGACACTGTTCTGCCTGAGTTCAGAAAACTGGAAACGGCCGCAAACCGAAATTGATTTCCTGATGGCACTGCTCAAGGAATTCCTGATCGAAGAGCGCGAGGAGATTCTTGAGCAGGACATCAAATTCATGACCATAGGCCGCCGAGAGCCACTACCAGCGGACGTACTGCATGAAATTGATACCAACTGCAGACTGAGCGAACATAACCATGGCATGACGCTCTGCCTGGCCATCAACTATGGCAGCCGCATTGAAATTGTCGATGCGGTACAGCAACTGGCCCGAAAAGTACAGCAAGGGCAACTGAAGCCTGAACAGATTGATGAAGCATCCATTGGACAAGCCCTGTACACGGCGGGATGCCCTGATCCAGACCTGCTGATTCGTACTGCTGGAGAAATGCGGATCAGCAACTTTCTACTTTGGCAGATTTCTTATGCTGAACTCTATGTGACTGATCTCTACTGGCCTGATTTCGATCGAGAAGCATTATTTGATGCTGTCAGAACTTTTGGAAAACGTGAACGAAGATTTGGTGGGCTAACCGATCTGAATGCTTAATCGCCTTTTGAAAAAGCGGAAGTTGTGGCAGGGTTGTAAATGTACTCATGTTCGACCCTGTAAATTCGTGACAATGTTCAAGCAAACAGGGTCGAGATGGAGTACCATCGCGACCCTGTCTCAACTATTCAGCATTTACTTAAGCTGAAAATTACTTGCGTCGCTTGTAGCTGATCTCAAAGTTCACTTCCATCTTACCAGCTTTTTCTTCATACATGGTGAATGCCATTTCATCGTCATTCTTCCATGTCACGATTTCCTTAACTTTGCATGGCTTGCCTTCCATGTTGGTGCTCATGCCTTCGGTGGTCAGTGTCTTGCCAGATGCGTCCATGGTGCCTTCAAGCATGGTCAGCGTGGGGGACATGCTGTCGACCCAGGTCATGACATATTTTTTCTTATTGGGATCCCAACCGCAGGTATCGCGGCCATAGAATTTCATGCCACCAAAATCACCTTCAAACTTGCCCATCACCCAGAATTCGCCCAGCATTTCATAGCTGTGGCTGCATTTCATCTCCATGCCCATCATCTTCATGGTGCAATCCCAGTTGCCTACCAGTTTCTTGAGATACGCATGTTCAGTACTAGGCTTGGGCATTTCGGGTGGCTGGGCTGCAACAACGCCAGCCATCGCCAGAACCAGCAGACACGAAGCTACTATACGACAACACATACCAACACTCCTTGAAATGAGAAAAGACTTGGCAAAGCAACTCTATGCATGCCCCCTACTGGGTGGCTAGTGAACACGGATTTTTACCGATTTTTCATACATCCTCCACGCGATTAGCCCATGGATGACATCCAGATATCCTGCCCTAATCTGCTCAGGCTGCTAACATGATGCTATGATCATCACGATTGATGGTACGAGTGCCTCTGGGAAGACGACTGCAGCCCGCGAGTTGGCAAACCGGCTGGGCTTTGCTTTGTTGCGCACCGGAGCGATGTACCGTGCCTTGGCCTATGCCGCTCATCACGCCGGGCTGAAAGAGCAGGCTACCTGTGAGGATTTTGCCCCACATTTGAAAGACTGGCAGATTGATGCCGATGACCAGTATGTTTACCTCAATCAGAACGATGTCAGCCAGGTAATTGAAGGCAACCTGATGTCGCACCTGAGCAGCACCTGGGCGGAACTCCCTGCGGTTCGCAAGCATATCAATGCAGCAATCCACAAACGGGCTGAATGTTACCTGGCAGAGGGACGTAGTTTTGTCGCGGAAGGCCGTGATCAGGGATCCTTTGTTTTCCCCAATGCTGAATTAAAGTTCTATATTGATGCCGATGTCAACGAAAGAGCAAAGCGACGGCTACTCGATTTGCACCATCGCGAGGACAGGAGCAAGACCCAGGAACAACTGGCTCAGGAATTGCACCGCCGGGATCTGCGTGATAAAAGCCGGTCGTTTGCACCACTGGTGGTTCCTCAAGATGCAATCATCATCGACAGCACGCATATTTCCAAGCAACAGGTGATTGATCAGCTTTACCAGGCTGTGCAACAGTATCGGGAGAAGGCTGGATGAAACCGCTCTCCTTTTCCCGTCGGGCCTGGCAGCAATTCGGCTTCTGGCTTTTCGGCATGATCTTTTTGATCTTTAATTCGTTTCGCCGCTTTGGCATGCAGCGCGTTCCCTGGAAAGGACCGCTCCTGATCATATCCAACCATGAAAGCGTCTGGGATCCGCCTCTGGTGGGAATTACCGTGAGTCGCCCCATTTCGTACATGGCACGCAAGACACTGTTTAAAAACTGGTTTCTGGGTGGGTTCATTACCAGGCAAGGTGGATTCCCTGTGGATCTCGAAGGCATTGGCCTCGATGGCATCAAGGAAACTCTGAAACGATTTCAGGATGGTGAAGCAGTCCTCGTCTTTCCTGAAGGCACGCGAAGCACCACCGGCGAGATGCGAGAGTTCATGAAAGGCATCGTGCTGCTGGTACGGAAGGCGAAAGTGCCTGTACTTCCCTTTGGTCTTGCAGGTGCATTCCATGCCTGGCCGCCGAAAACGTTGAAGCCAAGCTGGTCCCCATTATGGTCGTCAGCTACCAAAGCCAGCTTGTGTGGCTACGCCGGGGAAATCATTCCGCCTGAGAAACTGCTGGCTATGAAGCCTGATGAAATGCTCGCCTATCTCCATGAGCAGGTTGCAGAAGCTCGCAGGCAGGCCTATATGCGCAAGCGAAAATAAGTCGAGCTACTGAATGGGTACTCACCCATCCCATAAGATATCGAGCATGTTCAAGGTACGGAGGCTCGCGATCACCATGAAACAGACACTTCTGACAATTAGTTTACTAGCAGTCTTATCCCTCTCTTCACTTCACGGTGACGACTGGCCCGCTTTCCGTGGCATTCATCGCGATGGCAAATCAGCAGAGAAGGGACTGCTCACGCAATGGCCTGAAAAAGGCCCGGCGCTGCTCTGGAAAGCAACTGGGTTTGGTTCCGCTATGGCAGGTCCAGCCATCAAAGGTGACCGCATGTTCTGCATGGGGCAAACCGATGATGGACAATTCACCTACTGCCATTCGCTGAAAGATGGTAAACAACTCTGGTCACGCAAAAACGGGGCGATCTACAAGAATGGCATGGGCGACGGGCCGCGCTGCACCCCCACGCTTGATGGCGAGTTGCTCTACGTTCTTGGAGCCAATGGCGATCTTCAATGCCTGAACCAGGAGAATGGCGAAGAACTTTGGAAGCTCAACATTCTCGAAGAGTTTGGCGGCGAGAACATTGTCTGGGGCATCAGTGAATCACCCCTGGTGATTGATAACAAAGTGATCGTCATGCCCGGCGGAACCGGTGGCACGTTGGTGGCACTCGATAAATCCAACGGACGGGTAATCTGGCGGTCGCGTGATCCAAACCATAATGGTGCTGAACAAGCCGGATATGCTTCTGCACAAGTCATCACTGTAGGCAACATGCAACAGGTTGTCACCTTCACCAGTAAAGGTGCGGTGGGTGTTCAACTGAACGATGGTAAATTCCTCTGGCGGTTCGACAAGATGGCCAACAGCACTGCCAACTGCTCGATGCCGGTCTTTTTCATTGGAAAGATTCTTTACAGTTCCGACTATGGCACCGGTTGCGCGCTCATCGATTTGAAGCCCGACGGTTCAGCGGAGGAAGTTTATTTCAACAAGAACTTCAAGAATCATCATGGCGGCTATGTTCTGGTTGATGAACACGTTTACGGTTTCGACAGCAACGTGCTGGTCTGTATGGAATGGAAGACCGGCAAGATTCTCTGGAAAGACCGCAGCGTGGGCAAAGGCTCTGTCACCTATGCTGATGGCATGCTCTATGTATTGAGCGAAAACGGCACGATGGGCCTGGTAAAAGCCGTACCAACGGGTTATCAGGAAGTGAGTCGTTTCAAGATGCAGGAACTGAGTGGCAAACCAACCTGGGTCTATCCGGTAGTCGCCGCGGGCAAACTGTACCTGCGCGATCAGGATAAAATCTGGTGTTTTGATGTGAAGGCGAAGTAGTTCATCTCGAACCGAATAGAGTCCAAGCAGAATAATTCCAGGTGAACACCGTTCTCGCAGCGTGTTTCTCTTGGCGATCCTTGGCGATCCTTGGCGACTTGGCGACTTGGCGGTTCATAATTTTTACCGCCATGACGCCAAGAAGCGCCAAGAGATTCAGATAGAGCCATTGGAACAATTCATAATTAATTCGGTTTGAGTTGCGGAATCTGTGCCACGCTCCGGCGGTACTCCGTTTGGGTGTGGTTGCGAGGAACCATGTGGCAACTCTTTTTTAAAAGTGTTGCCACAAGCGAAAGCAGCACACCTCGACGTGAGTACCCGTCGAAGTGTGGCACGATCACCGAATGATAGATTCTTAATATCCTCGCATTCTCGGACTAAACTTATTACCTTGTGATTCACCTAAGTAAAGCTTATTCCAATTGATTAACACGACAAAACCGAGAACTACCAATCCCAAAAAGAGTGGAATGAACATCAGGCTCATTCCTGCTTCCACAGAATCCGCAGGGGAAATCACACAGAAAACAACACCAACGAAGGCTGACAAAGTAAAAGCTATACCACATACATAGCCAAGCAACTTAACCCATGGCTGTCTTGACCATCAATAGATACCCAGCACCAGTAGCCATCCCAATGCAGCAAAAATAGAGAGCACGATCGCAAATAAAGTGCTTCGCTCCCAGGCAGCGAACGACCATATGGTCACAACGATACCAACCAGGCCATGAAACCCGAGCATGAGTCCCATTCTTTGTTGTCGATCCATTTTTCTCACGGATCATCCCTTCGGCTTCATCCGATGCTTCGTTCTCGGATCATCATCCAGTTCATCATCTTTCAGGTGCATGCCCTTCGTCCACGATTCTTCCGGAAAGCTGGTGGCATCTGCCAGCTCTTTATCAATGCCTGCAAAGGCTTTCATCCAGCGGGCTTGTTCCTCGGGGTTCACGGTAGGCGTTGATGTTGTTGATGGCGAAGGTGATTTCTGTCTTTCCAGCCAGTCGATGAACTGATCAGCCTTGATAGAGGTCGCCCGCTTGCGGGTAGTCGCTTCCACCAGGCGATGATCCGAGGAAATAACTGTCAATTGTTTCGGCACATGGCACTGCGTGATGAGCCAGGCAATCAGGTCATCAGCTTCTTCCCGCCGTTTGGTGAAACGCACTTCAATGCCACGATAGACCCCATCACCTGGAGTGCGTGGAGGCGACTTGGCGGCATCAAACACCACGGAGCAGAATTTCGCTTTATCTCCCAGTCCATCAGCGAGCATTTCGAGCAGTTGCTGCCTGGCACGTTGCAAATCGCCTTCCCTTACCGGCGTTGGCACCATGCCCAGGCTGAACAGTACGTTGTAGCCATCAATCAGGGTTCGCATGAATTTATCCCAGCAACGGCACCAGCTTGGGCACCGGTACCATCACGCCGTGCACGCTGCCATGCCTTTCGTGCAGTTCCTCGAAGCTGCTACGAAGAAAGCCGGTCAACGAGGCGTCATGGTGAACCTGTAGATACTTCTCCACATAGCCTTGCATGTGCGCATCGTATTTTTTCTTGCTGTGCGAATGCTGGTAGTATCGTCCTTCATGCCGACGCAGATCGCCATTGAACTCGGGTGAGATATGGAACAGCTCATGGAATATGGTGATCAGTTTCTCTTCGTAAGGCAGGTCTTGAAAGCGAGGCAGGCAGAAGGAAAGCAGATAGAGCATCTCGACGTTGTTCACATAATACTGCTGAACTTGGTAAACCCAGCTTCGCCGTTTTTGCGTCAATTGCCCATGTTTGAACCGCATGGGAGTAACCTTGGCCTGTAAGCCGGTATGTCTTCTTGTTTTGGCTCGCGTAATAGTCACCAGCACTCTGCTCAAATCGATATGCTTCAAATCAGGCGTGTGCTCGATAATATGCTGGCACAGACGAGTCATGTGGCCAGTGAAATCAAATGGTACTTGCGATAGCCCCATCATGGTAGGCGTTGGTAATGGCCGGGATGGCTCCACCCGCCGCATCGGCAATGAACGCCGCCCCGGCTCAGCATGCCATTGGTACACCAAGGGATGTTGACGAACGGTATGACGGGCCGCCGTGGTTTGTGGCAGCAGCTTCCTGATACGCTTCATCCAGGCCCCCAGACTCATATCTCTCTTTCCCAAACTACCAGGTCGTCTCATCATAGCAGACTTTTTCCATGATACGACCCATCCAGCTGACAGAATCGCTAAATTCGTTGAAGCCTCGCTTCTGTACCATCCGATACAAAGGAGGACTCAATATAAGTCTGGCTGCTCTTGATACAGCCGGGTTGCAGAACAATTTGAGGGGGATCAGGGATGACAAGTTTGACACGAGCCATGATGGCCCTGGGCTTGGTTGGCACGCTGCTGGGTGGCAGTGTTGGCTGTCAGACCTGGGTTGGTGGCATGACCTTGCCTTCCCCTGACTATCTCAAAGACAAGCCTGATTACATTCAGCCTGCTCCGCTGTACAAACACAGCAAGGAACTGGCTTCGATGCAGAAGTCGATGGCGGAAGCCAATCCAGACATGTATCGCTATCCGGTACGCAATGTACAGCCAGTGGTGACACCTCCGCTGCCTGCTAATCCTGGCATGATGCCGAATGTGCCTGTAGCGCCACCGCTGAATCCGCCACAGCAATAATACAATTCGACTGAAACATCACAACCCTGGCATTTACCAGGGTTGTATGTGTTTAAGCGTACCCTACATAACATCCTCCAAGACTTCCTGCAACACCCTGATGCCGTGTTCTACATCGCGAATGGCTTGAGCCTGATCGCTGACACAGCGTTCGATGCAAAGCGGGCCGGTGTAACCGATTTCCTTGAGCGTCTTGACAAAAGCCTTCATACCGACAGTACCTTCGCCTAATGGCATTTCGGTGCCCCAGTCGCCTGGCTTCGTCGGCCTGATAGCATCTTTCACATGCACACTCTGCACCAGGTGACCAATCTTTTTCAATGCAGGCAACGGCTCATCCTTATCGTAAAGCAGCAGATTGGCAGGGTCGAAATTGATCCGCACATTAGGTCGCTGCAGATCAGCGGCAAACGCCAGCAGTTGATCGCTACTTTCTTGCCCCGTTTCCAAAGCACAGATAATACCCCGTTCCTGAGCCAAGTCCGCCGCCTTGCGAAGTGTTGCCAGGAAGGGCTGATAGTCAGCATCGGTTTTCTCGGGAACAAAACCGGCATGGAACATCATATCGGTCAGTCCCAGCTTTTTCGTACGATCGAGCGCCCAGGCAAACCGATCCAAGCGTTCCTGACGCAGATGCTTGGGCCCAAAACCACCCGTGGCATGAATGGTCTGCGGCGTGGTGTAATCTTCACCGGGGAAGCCGAGCATGGTACACGACATCTGAAACCCTGCAGCCAGTGCTGCTTCAGGCATCTTGTCCCCTTCATCCCATGCAGCATGAAACGGATCGCCACAAGCAATCTGGATGACGTTGACCTTGAGTTGGTTACAAAGCTGACGGAGTTCCTTAACGCTTTTGACGTTCAAAGCCCAGGAACAAACGCCGATAGCAAGGGGGTCGATAGAGTTACTAAGGTGCATTTGAATCCAATCAGTAATAGTTGGTTTAGGAGGACTCGGGCGAACGACTTCGTGGGCATAGTCTCGATACTCCGGATGGTTTTCTATGAGTTTTTCTGCGTTTGCTAAGCCAGCAGAGGTCAACCGACAGGAAGTAAAGTCGGGATGAGCAGGAATGACATTTTTGTCATCAGGATCTCCCCAATTACCGTGCCCTTCGAACAGGACTATTCCGGAAGTCTTTGGGATATGGTCAACGCCACCATATTTGAATCGCGTCATGAGTCGAAGCGTATTGAATAGCTTGTCAAAGGTTGGATCACTAACTTTCTGATGCGACCTTGTGAATACAGCAGAAGCTTCTTCTTTCGAGAGGCCACTGAATCGAAGTGCCAGCCACAGGATCCTGTTGGTACCAACGATTGAAAGATCTCTGTCTGGGCCTAATTGCCCGACTGCTGCTGCCATCAATAACAGCTTTTGGTCTTCGCTAAGCAGGACATCAGCCATTCGGCATCACCTGGTTATGTGAACCAATTTTCAACCTGCAAGCCTGGTATGACTTGAAAGTCGGAATCAGTCGTTACTAAAGTATAAGGGGACAATGCAATAACTGAAGCTGCGATCATTACATCAACGGAACCAATCAATCGTCCTTGTCGTTTCAGAGATGCAGTGATGCGTCCATACTGATAGGCACAAGCTTCATCGAACGGCCAAAGATAGAGAGATTTCATGGCTTGCTTCAAAAGCACCATATTGCGATCACGAGTCTGGCTGTTTTCGATGCCTGCTGAAAGCTCCGCAAGTACGGTAACAGAAATGCCGACACGAGAACCTTGTCGATTAACATCATCTGATCGTATCTTGATTTGTTTGTTGCCCTGTAAATATGCTTGGGCAGTATTGGTATCAAGCAAATACTTCATTAATCCCACCCTTTACTGATTTTATCTAATCGAGCAATTGCCTGCTCCTTATCACGCTTCCTCATTTCGTTAATATGGTTCTGAATTTCCTGGTGTGCCGCTTGATCAAACACTTGGGAAAAATACTCATCCCTTGCTTTCAGAGTTTGTTCAATTTCCTCCTTTGACATCAAATCATCATAGTTCGTAGAACTTACCTGACTTGATTCGACATTTGAGCCCTCCGGCCAATCACTTGGTGCAATGAACTCTACACGACCTTGACGTACCTTGGATATGACTTTGCTCATGGCATCACCTCTCTTTAACCCTCGTCATCCATTCTACCACGTCCTACAACACTATCCATGCACATTCCCAAGCGATGGACGCTGCTGCCTTACAACCAACAGATGACGGATCATCTGGCCAAGGCACTCAACATCCCCTCTGCCCTGGCACAACTTCTCATTAACCGTGGCGTAGCGCAACCCGCCGACGCCCAGATTTTCCTTAACGCCAAACTGTCAGGGCTTCACGACCCTGCCTTGCTGCCGGGTATTTGTGATGCTGCAGAGCGTATCCACCATACTGCTCAGAACAAAAAACGCATCTGCATTTACGGCGACTATGATGTCGATGGCATCACCGCGTCCACCATTCTCTGGCGATGCCTGCAAATGGCCGGTGCAGACGTCGATTACTATGTCCCTGATCGGCTCGAAGAAGGCTACGGCCTGAACAGCGAGGCATTGCGTAAACTCAAAGACCAGAACATCCAGACCGTGGTGACCGTTGACTGCGGCATCACCAGCGTTGAACAGGCTCAGGTTGCACGTGAACTCGGCATGGAACTGATCATTACCGACCATCATGAGATGAAAGATGAACTGCCCGATGCCACGGTGCTGGTGCATCCCCGACTGCCTGGTTCAACATATCCTTTTCCCCACTTGTGCGGTGCAGGTGTAGCCTTCAAGCTCGCCTGGGCCATTGCCCAGAAGTTCAGCCAGGCACAAAAAGTCAGTGACCATTTCAAGAACTACCTGGTGGAGTGTGTCGCCCTGGTAGCGCTGGGCACCGTGGCTGATGTAGTTCCTCTGATTGGCGAAAACCGTATATTTGTCACGCAGGGCTTGAAAGGACTGCAATCGGCACCCAGCATTGGGCTGAAAGCATTGCTACAGGCGGCGGAACTCGGCGAAAAGGAACTCAACGCTGGACACATCGGTTTCACCCTGGCTCCTCGGCTCAATGCTGCTGGCCGATTAGGACAAGCCAGGCTCGCTATTGAACTGCTGGCAACCGCCAATCAGACTCGTGCGGTTGACCTCGCCCGCTACCTTAACGAGCAAAACGAAAAACGCCAGACTGTTGAACGACGTATTGCGTCGCAGGCCAAGGAAATGGTGGAAGCATCAACGGAGCTAAGCGATGCTCCAGCCCTGGTGCTCTGCAGCGATGAGTGGCACCCCGGTGTCATTGGCATTGTCGCCAGCCGACTGGTGGAAAAGTATGCCCGGCCGGTGTTGATCATCTCCACGCAGGAAGGCGTTGGCTCAGGATCAGGCCGCAGCATTGATGGGTTCCCGCTCCATGAAGCATTGGCGGAATGCTCCCAGCATTTGATCAGCCATGGTGGCCACGCTGCTGCCGCCGGGTTCAAAGTCGCCAAGGAACAGATTGAGACATTGCGCGAAGCCTTTGTGCAATGTGCCGCCCGCAAACTCAATGGCAAAACGCTTCAACACACTTTGAAGCTGGATGCGGAAATTCCTCTCTCTGCCCTTTCGCACGGGTTGATGAAGGGGATCAACGCCCTGGAGCCACATGGCTCAGGCAACCGCCGACCACTGTTCCTTGCTAGTGAATTGCAACTGATCGATGAACCTCGCAAAGTGGGCAAAGGCGAACATCATCTCTCGTTTAAGGTTAAGCAAGGCAACGGCAAGACCGCCAAGGCCATTGCCTGGGGCATGGCTGACCGTCTGGAAGAACTGAAGTCGGGCGGGGGAAAATGCTGCCTGGCTTTCACGCCCAAAACCAACGAATGGAACGGCTACACCAACATCGACATGGAAGTAGTCGATTTCCAACCCGGCCCCATTGCCAAACTGGACTAACCTTCGCTATATTCCCTCTCCCCTGGAGGGAGAGGGGTTTGGGTGAGGGGGTGCTTTGTGTTAGACGTTCTTACTTCTGCTTCTGCCACTGATCAAGAACTTCATCGAAATCGATGTCGTTAAAATCAACTTCATCGTGACCGATCTGCAATGTGTATCGCTTCAACTTTTCTCTCATCGGCTTGAGTTGTTCCTTGGCTGCACGCAACTCGGTTTGCAGTTGTTTGATTTTCTCATCAGCCTTGGCCTTCGCTTCACCCTTCAGATCCTTGGAATCAAATCTCGCCTTTCCGATGGCCATCTGCTTGGGCATCACCGTGTTCATCATCTTGGCGACATATTCCTCTTGAAGCTGATTTCGATCATACACCGGCAAGAAAATAGCACCTGCTGCGACCAGCCAGGCCAGCACATAGACCAGAAGGAAGACTGACGTGGTGAGCAAACCCGGAGGCGGCACCAGCACCCGGTGATGCAGTTCCCGCATGTGGGCTGCCAGCATTTTGGGATCAGCTTTCATGCCACCTAGCACGTCGTAAGTCGCTGCAAAGAGCATGCGCAGGTGCAGAGGCTGCAGTTCCTTCACCGTCATGGGCAGTGCAATGCCTGTCTGCCTGAGCTTGGAAACCATCAGTCCACGACGGAAGATGAGCGGCGTACCAATGAGCATGAAAAATGACAGTACGCCCAGGTAAATGCTTTGCTGCCAATAGGCGAGCGCAGCAACGATACCAGCCGATACCAGTTGTGCGAACGCTTCTACCCAGGCATTGCGGCTGAATATCAGAATCGAAAAGAATCGGCCTCCATCAAGAAAGCCGAGTGGCAGCAGGTTAAATGCGTTGATGCTTACCAGCATGACGATGACATAAAATCCCCAACTGGGAATATCGTCGCGAACCACCAGGTATCCTGCGAGTGCCAGCAACAGCCCGGGGATCGGCCCCATGAGTGCCACGAATGCCTGCTGCCAGGCTGGCGCTGCATGTTTATTGCCCGTGACTGCTGCACCGAAGAAAGGAATGAAGAACATGCGGACATCGGTGTAGCCAAACCAGCGCATCGCCACCGCATGGCCCAGTTCGTGAAAGAAGATCACGCCTACCAGCACGCCAATCTGCATGGCATTCAGGTTGCCCTGTTCGATAAAGATAATTGCCGCTACGCTGATGAAGAGCAGCAGCCACCAGTTATTCTTGGCTCGCGGGTCATCGGTGAGCAGCAAATCCGCCCGCGCCTGCTGGTACTTCTCCTCCTTGGCCGGATCATCAAAGGGAAAATCTTCCAGAGGCAAGTCGTGCAGTGGCAACTCGACAGGATTATCGTTCTGGTGCAATGGCGTATCAGGCGAAAAGGACACAGCAGGTTTCCATGATTCGAAATCAGTCAGGAAAGGATATCATCCTTTGCAGGAATGTGCGAGGGTGATGGAGGAAATCGGGGGAGATCACTAAAAGCCTGGGCGGAATTGGTTTACCTCGCCTGATCCAATTCAGGAATTCTCAATGAATTGCAAGGGGTCTTCTATACCACCAATAGTTATCGATGGATTTAACAGGTCTATTCTTCCTGTATTTACGCAACACCTTCGCAAACGCTGAATCGTCGCCACATTTATCCAGATCGCACTGCAGAGTATGTTGAGGGCCGAAACATCTCAGCTCGGAACAACTAAAGCAGACCAACGCCTGATACACCTCACCTTCCACTCGCCATTCAATGCAATAATCAGGATGAAACCCACCACAAGCTTTGGCTGCAATAGTTACGCTACCATCCGGATTACTGGCTCTCCCGCCCATGCTGATATATGCGCCATCAGAATTGAGCGACTTGCCATCGCAAAATAACTCTTTCAGTTTGATCCCATCTTCGACACTCAAAGGAAGCAAGTCGGCATAGAAGGGAAAGCCATGTAGCGTGACTGTTTTCTTGTTCTTAAGTTCCGAGGCAAGGTGTGCCTGTTCGAAAAACTGATGAGGTAAACCTTCATAGAGTTTGACCTCTTTAGCCAACTTGATTCTCTGTGCCAACAGTGCATGATTGTTGAAATCGATTGAGGCCTCGGTGCGGGAATCAGTATGAACAAAATGGTAAATCAGAATTACCAGCAGTATCAGGGCTACGAGATATGCAATCTGTGCCGCTCGACGCGCAATACTTACTTTGGCAGGGATCGTATTAGTCTCCATCTCGCCTCTCCACCCAGTCAATCAAATCGTACACTATTCAGTTCATAGCAGCAATGATCAAGCACGTTCTGAGGCTCAATATGCCCTTCGCTAAAGTCGAAACCTCAATCAACTTCGCCGCTCAGGAAAACGAGATCCTGGCCTTTTGGGACAAGATGCGGGCGTTTGAGAAGTTGCAAGAACTTAGGGCCAATGGGCCTCGCTGGTCGTTTCTGGATGGGCCGATCACGGCGAATAACCCGATGGGGGTGCATCATGCCTGGGGGCGGACGTACAAGGATGCGTTCCAGCGGTATCAGTCGATGCTGGGCAAGCATCTGCGGTACCAGAACGGCTTCGATTGCCAGGGGCTGTGGGTGGAAGTGGAGGTGGAGAAAGAGAAGAAGCTAGGCTCCAAGCGTGACATCGAGAACCTGGTGCCTGGCGATCCGTTTGCGAGCATTGATCTGTTCGTGACTGAGTGCAAGAACCGGGTGGACACCTTTGCGAAGAAGCAGACCGAGCAGTCGATCCGGCTAGGCTACTGGATGGATTGGGATCGCGAGGAGGATTGGCAGAAGAAGCCTGACGACCGTCGCAGCTACTTCACGATGGCGGAACGGAACAACTATGCCATCTGGGGGTTTCTGAAGAAGTGCCATGATCGCAAGCTGGTCTATCACAGCTACGATGCGATGCCCTGGTGTCCACGGTGTGGCGTGGGGCTGTCGCAGATGGAGATGGCAGAGGGGTACAAGAACGTTGCACACAATGCGGTGTTTGTGAAGTTTCCACTGCGTGGTAAGCCCGGCGAGAACCTACTCGTCTGGACCACCACTCCGTGGACGCTCTCTTCTAATGTGGGGGCAGCGGTCAATCCCAAGCTCACCTATCTGAAGGTGAAGCACAAGGACGAGATACTCTACATCGCCAAGGGGGCGCTCACAACGGCTCGGCGGGAGGAAGACTTCAAGCGCGGTGAATGGGTGGATGGTGTACCCAAGCTGCGGCCTATCGCACAGCACCTGAAAGAGAAGGGTGGTTACGAAGTCGTCGGCGAGGTGCTGGGCGAGCAGATGCTCGGCTGGCAGTACGATGGTCCGTACGATCATCTGCCTGCTCAGGATCATCCGTTTGGCTACCCCGAAGAAGTGGCCCGGGTGGCAGAGAAATTGAAATGGTGCCCGAAGGTATCGAGCAAGGCTGTCCACAAGGTCATCCCCTGGGAAGATGTAGGCGAGACCGAAGGTACCGGCATCGTGCACATCGCTCCCGGTTGCGGTAAGGAAGACTTCGGGCTCGGGAAGATTCACGGCTTGCCACCCATCGCTCCACTTGGCGAAGATGGCATCTACTTTGAAGGCTTCGGGCCACTCACGGGCAAGGCTGCGTATGAACCCAGCACTGCCGACTGGGTGCTGGAGGATCTGAAGACTCGCAACCTGCTGGTCTCGTTTGAACGCTATCCACACAGCTACCCCCATTGCTGGCGCTGCAAGACGGAGCTGCTGTTCCGCCTCGTCGATGAATGGTTCATCTCGATGAGCTGGCGTAACGAGATCATGGATGTCGTCAACCGTGCCACGTTCCTGCCGGAGCAGATCAACGGCAAAGCCCGCGAGCTGGATTGGCTCAAGAACATGGGCGATTGGATGATCAGCAAGAAACGCTACTGGGGCCTGGCGCTGCCCATCTGGGTGGATGAAGCGACGGGCGAGTTTGAGGTCATCGGCAGCAAGGAAGAGCTCAAGGAACGGGCAGTGGAAGGGTGGAAGGACTTCGAAGGCCATACGCCCCACCGGCCGTGGATCGACAAGATCAAAATCAAGAGCAAGACCACCGGCAACCTGATGTCGCGTATCGGCGATGTTGGTAACCCCTGGCTCGATGCTGGCATCGTGCCGTTCTCGACGATGTACTATGCCGAGAACAAGTCTGAGTGGCAGAAGTGGTTCCCTGCGGATTTCATCACCGAGTGCTTCCCGGGCCAGTTCAAGAACTGGTTCTATGCCCTCTTGGCCATGAGTACGATGCTGGAGAATCAGCCACCGTTCAAGGTGCTGCTGGGGCATGGGCTGGTGCGCGATGAGAAGGGCGAGGAGATGCACAAGTCGGCTGGCAACTCCATTCCTTTCGAAGGTGCTGCTGGCGATGGTTACTCGATTGCTTTCCGTGATCTGAAGCCAAACGAATCGCCTGAGACAGCGATGAAGACGCCATTGCCTTCGTCAGCACTGGGCTGGGAGATTGGTGAAGTGGTTCATCAGGGGAAGAAGACGCAGGCCCTCAAAGCCAAGTATCCGCCGATGGGTGCGGACGTTATGCGCTGGTTGTACTGTCGCACCAACCCGGCCAGCAACATCAACTTCGGCCCCGGCCCTGCTGATGAAGTGCGCAGCAAGGTGGTGATGAAGCTGTGGAACACGTATGCGTTCTTCGTCAACTACGCACGGCTCGATGGGTTTGACCCGTCAACACCTCAGGTACCCATTGCGGAACGAAGCGATCTCGACCGCTGGATTCTCTCGGATTTGCAGCTATTGATCCAGCAGGCCCACAAGGCATTCGAGGAGTACAACCTGCCCGGCTTCGTTCTGGCAGCGGAGCAGTTCATTGATGACAAGCTGAGCAACTGGTATGTGCGTAGAAGCCGTCGTCGCTTCTGGCGAGGCAAGAGTGCGGGGGATATGGATAAGCTCTCCGCGTACCAGACTCTCTATACGGTTCTGGTGACGCTGACGAAGCTGATGGCTCCCATCGTGCCGTTCTTTACGGAGGCGATGTATCAGAATCTGGTTCTGTCTCCCCTCTCCCCTGGAGGGAGAGGGGCCGGGGGTGAGGGGGCTGCAGAGAGTGTACACCACTGCAACTACCCACAGCCTGACAGTACGTTGATGGACGAAACGCTCTCTAAAGAGATGGATGCGCTATTGCGTATTGTGTCTCTCGGTAGCGCAGCCCGTAACACGGCCAAGATCAAGGTACGCCAACCACTGGCGGAACTGAAGGTGCAGCCTGCGGATGAAGCGGATGCATCAGCAGTGAAGCGGTTTGCGGAGCAGATCAAGGAAGAATTGAATGTGAAGAGAGTGAGTTTACACGGTAGTTTTGACAATACAGAAAAGCTGCACCTACCAGAGGGTGAAGGTATCTTGCTTACCATGCGGATTAAGGCAAACCTAAAGTCATTAGGACCCAAAGCTGGAGCAAAACTTCAAGAGGCAAAGATAATAATCGAATCAGGATCGGCTGAGTTGTTTGCTGTGGCCAGTGGTGGCTTGGATAGTCACACTCTGACCATAGACGGACTTCAACTCATTGTCACGAAAGATGACATGAGTCTTACAATGATCGGCGCAGAAGGTTGGGTCGGGGTCGTTGACAAACTCACAATGCTCGCCATCGATACCCGTCTGACCAAGGAGTTGAAGGAAGAAGGCCTGGCCCGTGAAGTGATCCGCCAGGTGCAGGACCTTCGCAAGAAGTCGGACCTGCAGATGGAGGATCGCATTGCATTGGTGTTGCAGTCAGCAGCACCAGAGCTGAACGAAGCCATCGCAACGTTCAAGGATTACATCGCCAGCGAAACGCTGACGAAGGAATGGCCCGCTATGCTGCCTGCTGATGCGTTCACGACGGAGGTGAAAGCTGAGGGGATGGGACTAACGATATCGCTGAAGAAGATGAATTAATTAAATTCCAAGAGCGGCGCAGCGTTAGCTCGCCGGTGTGGACTTGCTGCGATTGCGAGTTGAACCGGCGGACTGACGTCGCGCCGCTTTTGGAATACTCATTTCAAAACACCCGCCAACTCCACTGCCCATTGCGTCAGCCGCGGCTTCACCTTCTGAAACTCACTCGTATTAACCTGCACGGCCACGCAAATCTTGCTCTCCGGCCAGTGCATCATTTCGGTCATGTAGCCAGGGAAGAAGCCGCTGTGGCCGTAGGTTTTGCCGTGCGGAGTGGGTCGCAGAATGACACCCAGGCCATACTGAGCATCTCGGCCTAGCATGGGGGCTTTCACACCTTGGAGCATGATCGGCAACATCGAAGCATCAAACGCTTTCCCTTCGTACATCAACTTGCCCCACATTGCGAGGTCGGCCGTGGTCGAAGCCATCCCGCCGCCGGTCCATTCGAACTGGGGGTTAACGATCATTGAGCCATCGGCGTTCAGCATCAGTTCTTTGCCGCCGAATGGATTCTGTGGGCCAGCGTAGCCTTGGGCCAGGCCGGGGATGGTGAGGCGGTTGGTAGACATCGTTTGTTTCAGGCCAAGTGGTTCGAGCAGTCGAGTCTTGATCAGGTCTTCGATGCTCTTGCCAGTCATTTCTTCAATGATGAGCCCTAGCACGATATAGTTGGTGTCGCTGTAATCCCAGCCTTTGCCCGCTTCAAACTTAGGCTTCTTGCCGAAGACATACTCGAGACGTTCGGCAGGTTTCCACTCTTTCGTTGGTGACTTCGTTAAGTCAGCAATGAACTTCGGATCTAGTTCATACCGCATGATGCCACTGGTGTGGTTCATCAGCATGCGAACGGTGATGTCGCTGGCATTAGGCAGTTTAGAGTACCATTGCTGATGGCAGAGATAGGTATGCACCTTCTCATCCAGATTCAGCTTCTTCTCATGAATGAGTTGCAAAGCGATGGCTGCAACATAAGTCTTGCCTACGCTGCCTTGAATCTGCAAGGTGTCAGCGGCCATCTTCTTCTTAGCTTCCTTGTCAGCCCAGCCTGCCGTTACACTGATCACTTTGCCATCAGGCATGGCTACTGCTGCCGAAACTCCGGGGATGCTGCTTTGCTTGAACAGCGCATCGAGCTTGGCCTGTAGCTTCTGCTCGATTCG
Organism: Planctomycetia bacterium; assembly: GCA_016795155.1. Classification (NCBI taxonomy): domain Bacteria; kingdom Pseudomonadati; phylum Planctomycetota; class Planctomycetia; species Planctomycetia bacterium. The sequence goes on from JAEUIE010000055.1 coordinate 72,253, forward strand.
TTCAGCCTGGGCAAAGAGCAGGCTCGGAACAAGCAGGAAAACAACCATCAGTACCAGTCGCGTGTAGTTCAAAAACATGATGCATTATTCCAGGTCGTGGTTGGTCAGAGATTATGCTATATTCCCATGATGACTTAGCATAAGGTTCACGCAAAAATGTGGTGGCCTCTCCTCATCATTCCTGCATTATTTGTTCTGGGTTACTATCGTGACCGTCGTCGGATTGGCGTTGCCAAAGCCCGACGCAGCCTGATCCTGCACTTTGCGTGTCTGGCCGTGCTCTACTGCCTGACGATTATCGCGCTGGTTTTGCTGGAAGATAAACTGCTGTTTCAGCCCATCAGTTTTGAGGAGCTGCACATTGCCACACCTGAGTTGAACTACGAAGAGGTAACTATCCCTTGCCCCACCGGCAACCAGTTGCGTGGCTGGTGGTGCACTCAGGAAGAGGCTGAGTGGACTATACTCTATTGCCACGGTACCGGTGGCAACCTGACGCTGCACACGATGATTGTTCCCATTCTGCAGAAGAGCAGCAAGGTCAATGTGCTGGCCTTCGGTTACCCCGGCTACAGCGGCAGCACCGGCACACCGACGGAAACTGGCTGTTACGATTCTGCTGATGCTGCCTACGACTGGCTGCTCACTGTCAAGAAAATCAAGCCCGAACGATTGATGATCTTCGGGCAATCGCTCGGCGGAGGCGTCGCCTGCAACCTGGCTGTGAAAAAACCTCACGCCGGCTTGATCCTGCTCAGCACCTTCACCACCCTGCCCGACCGTGCCCAGGAGTTTCTACCCATCTTTCCTGTGAAATGGTTCATGAAGAACCAGTTCGACAACCGCAGCAAACTCTCACACTACACCGGCCCACTCCTGATCGCGCACGGCGATAATGACGATGTGGTGCCCTTCCATCATGGTGAAGAGTTGTTCGCCTGCTCCGTCAGCCCACGTAAGGAGTTCTGCCACATTCCCGGCGGCACGCATGTGGTGTTCAATCAGGAGTTCTTCCGAAGGGTGGCGGGGATGATGACGACATTGCCTTAGAAGGCTCGCACCATGGGTGCCATGGTTTCGACGTACCCGTCGTAACCATGTTGGGCCAAGGCATCGAAAGCACGAGTACATGCAAACGATGGCACCCACCAAGCAACTCTACGCATACTTCTTCGCCGGGTGCTCCCAGGGTTCACGGTATGCTCCCTGCAACATGCTCTGAGCCTGCTCGTCACCGACAATCTTTCCGCTGGCAGCATCCCACTTCAGTTCGCGGCCCAGTTTCATGCTCATATTCGCCAGGATGCAGGCCAGCGTGCTCTGGTGGCCTTGTTCAATATCTGCGACAGGCTTCTCGCGAGTTTGAATACACTGCAGAAAGTTCTTCCAGTGGCCTCGATTGCCCAAGGCGACCGGATCAGGGCCTGTCTTTGGATAATGATCCGTATCGCTGACTATTGTGCTAGCTTCTTCGGAAGAGATGCCGCCGGCCATCGACTCGACTTCATAGCGTTCCAGATTCAGCCGCATGGTGCCTTTATCACCAAAGAACGTGGCAGCCCAGGGATACTTCTCGTTTGCCGGCCGTCCCCATGAGCGGTAATCCCAAGTCACCTGTACATCGCCATAATCGAAGATGGCTGATTGCGTATCGGCAATGTTAGCTCGCGATTTTTTCTCCACAAAGATGCCGCCAGTCGATGCTACTCGCTTCGGCTGCTTCAGATCGAGAATGTACCGGGCAGTATCCAGCCAATGCACACACATGTCACCACAGATGCCGTTGCCGTATTCCCAGTAACTTCTCCAGGCACGCGGATGGATTTCAGGATGATACTTCACCAACGGGGCCGGGCCGCTCCAGAAATCAAAATCAAAACCTTCAGGCGGCGGACAATCGGGTGCGGTGGTGCGTGACCGCATATGGTAGTAACAGCACGTTTCAACACGGGTGACTGTGCCCAGCTTGCCTTCGCGAATGAACTCCAGTGCCTGCACGACATGAGGGGTACTTCGCCGCTGCGTTCCCACCTGCACCACGCGGTTCAGCTTGCGGGCCGCTGTCAGCATCGCTTTCCCTTCCGCAATATCCTTGGAAATCGGCTTCTCAACGTAGACATCCGCACCGGCTTCCATTGCTGCAATCGCCAGCAACGGGTGCCAGTGATCGGGCGAGCCGACAATCACAATGTCGTACTTGTCATCAGCCAGGCACTTGCGGAAATCGCCATACTTCCGGGGTTCCTTCTGTCCTTTCTCGACAACCTGCTTCACCGCACCGTCCAGTTGTTTCTGATCCACATCACACAGCGCAGCTACCTGAATCTCCGGGGCCACCTCGAGCATACGTCGGCAATTGACCATGCCGAACCAGCCCGTGCCCAGCACCGCTGCCTTCAGGGGTTTGCCCGATGCCGACAGTCCAAGACGTGTACCGGCACGCAGAGGATTGAAACTGCCCAGGGTAATGGCAGATGCTGCAGATGCTTGAAGAAAGATTCGTCGGTTCATGGCTGTGACTTTCTTGGGAAACTGTTACCGTCTGGAGTATAACGACTTCTCCACCAATTGCGACAACTGAGTATGCCTGATTTTGTGAAACAGTCCGAGGCTCATTCCCAGGAGCTGCTGCAGCATTTCCTGAAGCATCAGGGCATCAATCCAACACAATCGCCGCGTGAACTGCTCTCCCAGATCACTACCAGCTTCGCATGCCTGCCTTACGAAAACCTCTCCAAGATAGTGCGGGACGATCAAACCAGCAATTTCGAAGAAGCCCGCCGGTTGCCAAAGGAGGTGCTGCAGGATTTCTATCAACTGGGTGCGGGCGGCACCTGCTACTCCCTCACCTGGACACTGTTGCAACTGATTCGTGCCCTCGACTACCAAGCGGAACCCATCCTAGCCGATCGCCGATATGGTCCCAATACCCACACTGCACTCATCGTCTGGATCAACGGCATTCGGCATCTGATTGACCCAGGTTATCTTCTTGTTGAACCCATTCCAATTCCGCGTGACGTAATTATCCACATACCCACCAGCTTCAACGAAGTGGAACTGATTCCCGACAAGACACATAATCGCATGGAGTTAAAAACACTTCAACATAGCCAGTCAACTTATCGGCTCACCTATAAAACTGATCCTGTAGATACACATCAATTCCTGGCTGCCTGGGATCAGTCTTTTCAGTTTGACATGATGAAGTACCCGGTACTGTCAAAGATAATCGATGATAAGCAAATGTATCTGCAGAAGAATCATCTGCTCATCAGAACGAAAGGCGAGTCGCAGAGACAGGAGATCGAGCCGGGCAAGATGCCTGAAACCATCACCACTATCTTCGGCATTCATCCATCACTAGTGGTTGATGCTCTAAACCTATTGCATCGGAAAGAGGCGTAACGATGGCCCAGCCTCAGCCTGCACCACTGGTGAAGTACATCATTGCGGTGCTCTATTCCAGCGAGAGCGCACTGCAGAATGTGTTGCCTCTTTTGGAGCAGCAGTGGGGTAGTATTGATTATCAGAGTAAGCCTTACCCTTTTGATCAGACAGATTACTACCAACAGGAAATGGGAGACAATCTGCAGCGCGAGTTGATTGCGTTTGATAAGTTGCTCTCGCCGGAAGAACTGGTTGTGGCGAAACTGTGGTGTAATGAGTTGGAAGCCAGCCTGTCTGTCTCCCCTCTCCCCTCAGCGGGAGAGGGGGTGGGGGTGAGGGGGTTGCAACCCAAGCGCACCATCAACCTTGACATCGGCTATCTCGATCACAACAAAATCGTCCTCGCCAGTGTCAAAGGCCTGGGACAGAAGATTTATTTATCGCAAGGCATCTATGCCGACCTGGTCGCCCGCTATGGCCATGGCCGGTATCAACCCTTTGAATGGACGTTTCCCGATTTCAAAACGGGACGGTATGACGCCGATCTGGCACAACTCAGGCAAATCTATCTCAATCAAATGAAGGCTCGCCGCAGTCAATCTGAGTAAGCTGTTGTTTTTCTCACTTTTGAATTGCTACCGGATATTTCGCAACACATAATGCACGGTCTTGATTATTTCATTTGAGCGAAAGTAATCCATGTCTGCAGTTTCAAAATCAGGCACCCCGTGGAGTTGGCGGCTTGGACTCTGGCTGATCGTAGCTATCCTTGCTGTGCTCGCCAACTGGCTCAGCCCGACATTGGGATATCGTGGCCAGGCCATCTTGGGATTCTTCGCACTATTACTGCTCGCCGCATCATTCTCCACTAATCTGCGTGCAGTAAACATGAAAACTATCATCTGGGGATTGCTGCTGCAGTTCACGCTGGCAATTCTGGTGATCTATTCCACACATGTGCAAGCATTTTTTCAGGTAGTCGGATCAGGCATCACCAAGCTGATCGAATGCTCCGATAAAGGTGCTGAATTTGTATTTGGAGTACTGGCACAACCGAAAGAAATGGACAAAGTTTTTGGAAAGAACAACGGCTTTGTCTTCGCCTTCCGCGCGCTTCCACCGATCATTTTCGTCTCGGCGTTTTTCAGCCTACTCTATTACCTGGGGGTTCTGCAATTACTGGTGCGTATCATGGCACGCATCATGATGTATCTGATGGGAACCAGCGGCGCAGAAACACTCTCAGTGGCGGCCAACGTCTTCATGGGGCAAACCGAGGCGCCTTTGATTGTCAAGCCATTTGTCCCTCACATGACCCGCTCCGAACTGTTGGCTCTGATGGCTTCCGGCATGGCACACATCTCCGGCGGTATGATGGCTGTCTACATCAGCTACGGTGCCGATCCTGTTGCCATCTTGTGTACCTGCATCATGGCATGTCCTTGCAGTCTCTACCTGACCAAGCTCATAATGCCCGAGCTTGAAAAACCAGCGACATTGGGATCTGCCAAGATCGAAGTACCTTCGCAACATGTCAATGCTGTCGATGCTATTGCTGCGGGAGTGAAGGATGGTTTATACCTGGCGCTGAACGTAGCAGCCATGCTGATTGGCTTTATCGCCTTTATCGCGATGTTTGATGCACTGCTTAGCAGCATCAAGCCGATGTTCCTGGCGATGAACCTGCCGAAAGAGTGGTTTACCAGTTGGCCTGATACGCTGCGTCTGCAGGATATTTTCGGATTTCTTTTTGCCCCCATAGCAGTCTTGATCGGCGTCGCCCCGGAGGAAGCCAACCAGGTGGGCACGCTGCTGGGAATCAAACTCGCTGCCAACGAGCATGTAGCATACCTCACATTAAAAAATGGAGCAGAGTTCCAGGAATTATCCAAGCGATCAAAAGAGCTGGCAGTCTACGCCCTCACTGGCTTTGCCAACTTTGCTTCCATTGGCATTCAACTCGGTGGCATCGGCGCACTGGCTCCAGAACGGCGTACTGACTTGGCCAAGTTGGGAATGAAAGCACTCTTTGTTGGCTTCATCGCCACCCTGATCAATGCCTGCGTGGCAGGAATGTTGAAGTAGCAATAAACTACGCCGATTTCTTCATCACTGTCATGTCGCCGCCAGATAAGCGGTCCTGTACAAAATGGAGCAGTTGCTGCCAGGCCTTCTCATCGCCAGGCAGACTGCGTTGTACAGCATAAGCTGCCGTCTTGAGTTGCTCCGCAGTCTCTATCTGCTTCGATTCCAGTTTCTTGACGAATTCGGCCATCGCACCGCTTCGTCCCCTGCCGCGACACCAGGGTAAAGCGAGTGCTATAGCAGTGGCTACATCATCCGACTGAACAGGCTCCGTGGTACTAGCCAGACCACTGAGCCAGCGTGGCTCACCGGCACCGCATATTTTCAACTCACCTGCAGGTGTCAGCAACAATCGGCCAAGATGCAGTTGTCCATGCACCAGGCCGACATCATGCAGTGCTGCCAGGCCCGATGCCAGTTGCTGAATCAATTTGAGCGCCACCGAAGGATCATTGATCAGACCTGTCCATTCTGATCCAGGCAACCCGATCAGCCATTCCTGCAACACTGCAGGGCTCCCGGACATACTCAATACTTCAAAAGTTCCCGCGACATTCGAATGCTGAACCTGAGCTGCCTGGCTGAACAGTTGCCGATATTCATCCTGCCAGTTGGCATCGACTGATGCGGAAAGTTGCCTGAGCAGTGCTTCATCGCCAATGCGTGGATCAAAGACGCGGTAAATAGTCTCCATCGCACTTTGACGTAATCGATCAATGATGCGTAATGAACCTAATACCAGAGCTTCCAATTGCCCTGCTTCGATCAATTCCATCTGGAAAGTTGACAGGAACTCATTCTGCAACAAGCAATCACGCAGCGTGATTCGCTGTTTGTGAGTCTCCTGCATGAGCGACTGCAAGGTTGAAGCATCGATCAATCCCATGCCACTGAGCAAATCTGCCAGGTGCTGATCGCTGCCAGTCCGTGTTGATTTGAGAGGCAGAATGTGAGGCGGATCGTAAAGCTGTACATCTTCGGCACCTGCCGTTGCAGGCAGCTTCTTCTCTGCCAGGTCTTTCAGCTTGTCTCGATACCAACCCTGCATGTCTGAAAGATGCTTATTGACTTCGGAACGACGGAAATGAACGTCTTCTTCCTTGTCCATCAACTCAGCAGATCTAATCTCCAGGCGTTCATGATTCTGTTTTAGCTCCTGCTTCTGATGAGCCAGTTGCTCTGATTTTTCCTGCAGTTCCTGCTGATGCCACTGCCATTGCTTTTGCAAATGCTCCATCTGCGACTGCCAGTGCAGACAATCCTGCCGCAACGCTGCTGCTTCCAGACGATGTTCATCCTGCAGGCGCGACAGCACTTGGAATCGCTCATCGAGTTGTTGCATGGATTGGCGGACTTCATCGCGCTGACCTGACAGTTCATCGATGCACCGCTGACGGTACGCATGAATTTCCTGAAGTTGCGTGCGCCACTGCGTGCGTGCGGTTGACATTCTTTCCAGAATGGCTTCAGCACTACGGAGCAGCGCAGGCAGCATCTCGCTGAAAGCATTCCTGGCCTGTTCGAGTTCTGATCGCTGACCAGCAGCCTGTTCCTGCTGCTGTATGGTCAAATGTCGTTGCTCGGCAAGCTGCTGTTTCTGCAGTTCCAGTTGTTGTTGCTGTTCAAGCAGTTGCTCACGATCTCGCTGCAATTGCAGAGCCTGTGCATCTAACGATTGTCGACGTTCTTCCTGCAACTGACGATCTGTCTGCAGGCTGTTTTCCCACTCCTGATTCCTCTGAAGCCACTCGTTTTCGCTGGCCTGCACCTGTTCCATGCGTGCCTGCCAGGTTGATTCGAGTTGCTGCTGTTCCGATTCCCGCTGTGCCAGTACTGCCATGCGACGACGCAGTTGTTCCTGCAACGATTCGTGCGCACTTTCAGAATGATTCATGTTCAGCAACTGTTCACGCAACAGTCGTCTTTGCTTATGCAGTCTGACACGCAACCGATGAACCTTCTCGAAACGGAATTGCAACAGCTCATGCTGATGATGCTGTTCTGCCTGTGTTTCCTGTATCGCACTTTCACGAGCCGCAAGTTGCTGCTCCATCTCTTCCCGCATGGCAAGAATAGTTCGGGCAGCTTCGATTTCTGTCTGAAGCTGCTGCATCAGGGCTTCGTGTGCCACTTTCTCCTGTGCCCAACTTGCGGACAGTGATTCATGCTCCTTGATACGATCTTGCAATGATTGTTGCTGTCGGCTGATTTCCTCTTCCACACGATCCAGCCGGAGGCGATCCTGCCCCAGTTGCCGTTCCCAATCAGCACAACCAGTTAGTCTTTGTGTGAATGTCTGTTTTTCCTGTTCCAGTTGTTTTTGTGTTGCCTGAAGTTGTTCTTGCAACAGTTGTTGTGCGCGTTGCTGCTGTTGCAGTTTTTCCTGATCAGCAGCTAACAGTTGCTGTGCCTGCTCCAGGCTGGTTTTCAACCCGTTCAGCCTGGGCAGTTCTCCACTCCAGTATTGTTCGCGCGTCTGCAATTCCTTCTCACGCGATTGCAACAAGGCATCTCGTTTGTCCATCGATTCCTTGAATCGTTGCAGTCGTACCAGGTCCGCATGCAGTTCGCTGGTTTGCGAATTGAGTTGTTCTTTTTCTGCAACCAGCGAGACCTGCGTTGCAGCCTGTTTTTTCTGATCTTCTGCTAACTGTGTTTGCCACTCTTCCAGCAGTTGTGCCTGCTTGGCCAATTCATTCTGCTGCTCGTTCAACTTCAGGCGTTCAGCCTGGCAAGTAGATGAGACCTGCGTCAATTGCAATCGCTCATCACTAAGTTGCCTCTTTTCGGACTGCACTTTCTCTGCTGCATGGCGTACCGCCTCGCGCATCGCTGCCACTGCATCGCGACGCTGGCGATACTGCTGATAGAGCGAATCACGCAGCTTGCACAATTCCTCACGCACCGATTGCAGATCGTGTCTTGAATTATCCTTGACTGTTTCCTGCTTCAAACTGGCACGCCACTGTTCCAGTTCTCTGCGTTCCGATTCCAGCAGCTTGGCCTTGTCCTGCACTTCGCGCATTTTCACTGCAAGAGCTTCAGCCTGCCGCTCTGCTTCACTTTCCCAGTCATGCTTTTCTTTCAGCAACTGCTGCTTCAGTTCATTCACTTCATGCAATTGAACACTGGTATCCTGCTGTGATTTGAAACCACTCAGCGTGGTTTCCGCAAGAAAATCGAGTTTGAGTTGAGCTCCATCCAGAGTACAGCTTTCGCGCAGTTTCAGAATAAATGTTTCTGGCGCAGTTGAACCAACTTGCCTGATTCTCAAGCCGCCAGTCGTCACGGTTGCCAGGTAGCTGGTGGATGGACTGGCTTCAGGAATGACTAAATCACCCTGTTGACCGATCAGAATGGAGTCACTTCGAAATTCGAATTTCTGCTCAGCACCTGAACCCGTACGGAGGCTCAGCTTGATGAGAGGCAAACTCATCGATCCCGCACCAGTTTTTGCAACTGCTGGAATAAATTGCGGCATGTTAGCCGACAGCCCCCCAACGCCCACGCTGCCGCGCGAACCATAGCCATTTACCAGCTTTATGTGAAGAGAGACTTCAACGAAAATTCGAACAACTGGCAAACAAAACTGATAATCACTGCAAACTTCAATTGATCTGCAGCGTGAAAACAATTATTAAAACACAACAGTTTAATCCTGGTAAGATTTTCCATCTATTCCAGCTTTGCATAACACAACAACCTTACCAGGTTGTCCATAAGCGCTGAACGTATCAAGATTGCCTGCTTTACCAACCGATTCACCTATTGCGGTTCTACATCGTTTGCCCGGTCAGGCATGCCCGCAACCTATCCTGACAGGCTGATGCGGAGTTGGTCCATGCGTACGCTTCTGGCTTTGTTTTCAATTGCTTTGATATCATGCACCAACCTGGGTTGTCAAAGCACCCCTTGTGATAATGTTACCTGCGTACCTGACGTGCCTCGTGAACTCTCGATGGTGACACATCCACCCTACACGATTGCTGCACCAGACATTCTTTTGATTGATGCCATACGTGTGGTACCCATTCCACCTTATAAGCTCAGCCCTCTCGATACAGTTTCGATCAATGTACCTAAAGCACTGCCTGACCAACCTCTGCAAGGCATCTTCCCCATCGATCCTGATGGCACGGTGAACCTTGGACCAACCTATGGCAAAGTCTCTCTGGTTGACAAGACAGTCGAAGAAGCACGCGAGGTTCTCGAAAAGCACATGAAAGATGTCGTGGGACTTACCGATTCCAAAGTTACTGTTGCCCTGGCTCAGTTCCGTGGCATGCAGCAAATCAAGGGTGACCACCTGGTCCGTCCCGATGGTACTGTTGGATTGGGTCTCTACGGCTCGGTCTATGTTGCCGGGCTGACGCTGGAACAGGCCAAGCTGGCGATTGAAACTCACCTTACCAAGTATCTGCAGAAGCCTGAAATCTCGGTAGACATCTTCTCGTACAACAGCAAAGTCTTCTATGTCATCACCGATGGCGGTGGTTTCGGCGAACAGGTTTACCCCATTCCTTCCACTGGCAACGAAACGGTGCTTGATGCACTTGGCAAGATCGGCGGTTTGCCTGCTGTAGCTTCCAAGCGACGTATCTGGGTTGCCCGTCCTGCACCTTCCGGACACGGCCCGGATCAAACACTGGCTGTGAACTGGGAAGCCATTGCCATGGGAGCCAATACCACTACGAATTATCAAGTGCTGCCCGGCGATCGCGTCTACGTCATGGCGGAACCACTGATCACTGCCGACACCCTGCTCGCTCGCTTCCTGGCTCCATGGGAACGAATCATGGGTTTCAGCCTGTTGGGTAACTCCGTGGTGCGTGGACTCTCTGGCCAGAACCAGGGTGGTTTTAATAACGGTGGATTCTAAACCACATTCTACATCCCTGGTGCTTTCAACTACGTGAAAGCACTGGTAGAATACTGACACCATACGACAATGCTGGATAGAGAGGTAAGCCATGAAACGACTCACTTTCGCCATCATCCTGACAGCTTCAATGGGTTACACAACAGATCTGCATGCCCAGGGAGCGCCTCCTTCCACCGCATTCAACTGGCTTAATCTCAATCGAGGCGGTGCCAATGCAGCAACGAATTATTATGGCATTGTACGCCCCAACAACATGACCCAGAACGCCCTGATGAATCTCAATCAGGATTACAACAACCTTCGGCAATCAGCATTGTCATCCAGGAATCAACCACAGGAAGGCATTCAGGCCACTGGACACGCTGCCACCTTTATGAACTTTGGGCATTACTTTCCGGGTCTCAACAGATCAGGAGGTGGAGCTATGCGACCTGGTCAGGGCGGACCAGCACGACGCTAATGATATATCCATACCTGTCGGTATCAGGAGCATAACATGTCACGGAAGATTTTCTGTCTCGCGTTTCTTGTCATCTGCACCAACTGCGCCTGGGCAACCGATGTCAGCAAATATCCACCAGGCCAAAAGCCGTACGCTCGTCCCAAGGCGCCTTGCCCCAACGGTGTGCTCGCGGAAGAAGCCTGCTTCGGTTACTTCAACACCAAGTGGACGCAATGGCACCAGGCTTGCGGGCCTGAAGTAGCTACCGGACAGTCTGTCACAGGGCATTCCTGCACTGACTGTGCCAGCAAAGGGATTATTCTTTTTGAATCAGACTCTGCAGCAAAGCAGGCTCCCTCGCAAACTCTCGTCAAGCCTGCACCGGAATCTGTTCCCCAAAACGTGGCACCCAAACCGATGCCCAAGGAAATAGTACCGCCGAAGCCCATGCCACCTGTGAAAAAGTAGAGCCAAAGCTGTAATCCGCAACACCCCACCTCCCGCAGTGGGGTGTTTTTATTTTGCAAGACGAACGGCCTGCAGGATGAGTTGGATGTTCCTCTCCAACGATTCATCTTCCGTATTCACTGTAATGCTCGGCAATGCAATCGGTTCACTGGTCGCCTTTACCTGATCATAGAGAGCTTCATTTCTGTCTGCTGCAGGATGCAGGCTCTGCTCATGATCTTGCCGCAACCTGCTTCTCGCGACATTATCAGAACAGACACATTCCACGAGAATCAAGTCTCGCTGACAACGTGTCGTACATTCCCGCAATTGCATCAGTTGTTCAGATTTCGAAAAGGTTCGTCCATCAATGATGATGTGCCTGTCGGGGTTCCGTTCAGCATGAAACACAGCCAGTTGATAGAGAATATCCATGCAGAAATCGTTCTGCTGCCCCGAATATTCGATATTTTCAGAGGCAAATAAGGCTGCTCGAATGTCATCCTTATTCAACAGAACTGCGTTCAAGGATTTGCATAAAGCCTTGGCCAGCGTTGATTTACCTGTTCCGGGTAAGCCTGCGAATGCTATGAGCTTTGACATTTTCCACACCCAAATCCCATCGACTCCCCCATTTTAGCGGGTAAGATATTATTACTGCTGGTAATCCCACCTGCCTGCTCTCTCCGAGGCGCATTATGACGGTTAGCCGTATCTGCCTGCTGGCTGTTTGTTGCATTCTGCTGACTGTTTTTGCCATCCATAATCAACAGGGAAATGCTCAACCACCCGCGACTCCCAAAATCGATTTCAATCGTCAGATAAAACCTATTCTCTCTGATCATTGCTACGCCTGTCATGGCCCCGATGAGAAGACTCGCAAAGCCGACTTACGGCTCGACACCAAAGATGGCCTTTTCGGAAAACTCGGCGACAACTTCGTCGTTAAACCTAACGATGCCGAGGCTTCGCTGCTAGTCGAACGCATCAACAGCGACGAAAAGAACAAGGTCATGCCACCGGCCAAGCACAACAAGCCACTCAAACCTGAACAGAAGAAAATTCTCGAAGTATGGATCAAGCAGGGCGCCAACTGGTCGAACCATTGGGCGTTTGAAGCACCTAGGAAACTCACCCCGCCAAGCATTAAACAAAGCGACTGGATTCGCAACACCATTGATGCGTTCATCCTCGCCAAACTCAATGAACAGGGACTGACTACTTCGCCACCAGCTACCAAATCGCAACTACTCCGACGAGTTTATCTCGATCTCACGGGTCTGCCGCCCACGCCTGCTGATGTTGATGCTTTCCTGGCAGACAACTCTCCCCAGGCTTACGAGAAGGTAGTTGATCGTTTACTTTCCAGCCCACGCTACGCCGAGCATCAGGCCCGACATTGGCTCGATGTCGCCCGCTATGGCGACACGCATGGCCTGCACCTGGATAACTACCGCGAAGCCTGGCCCTACCGTGAATGGGTGATCAAGAGCTTCCTCAAGAACCAGCCCTACGATCAGTTCATCACCGAACAACTAGCCGGCGACCTGCTCCCCAACCCTACGCTCGATCAGATCATCGCCACCGGCTACAACCGTTGCCATGTCACCACCAGTGAGGGTGGCTCCATCGAAGAGGAAGTCTACGTCCGTAACGTTGTTGACCAGGTAGATACGTTTGGCACCGTGTTCCTGGGATTAACCGTAGGCTGCGCCCGCTGTCACGATCATAAGTATGATCCCTTCTCCACTAAGGAGTACTACCAGTTCTTCGCATTCTTCAACAACATCGATGGCTCGCCACTCGATGGCAACGCCGCCCGCCATGCTCCCATTACCAAAGTAGGCACACCAGAGCAACTGGCCAAGCTCGCTGAGATGCAGAAGCAGATTGATGCCGTTACGCAGAAAATCAAAACCGAACTAGCTCATATCAAGTATGAAGAGCCAAAGCTAGTCGTTAAGAAATCTCCAACCGTACGTTCTGACCATGTATGGATTGACGATGATTTGCCCAAAGGAGCCAAAGTCAGCAGCGACGGGAGTCATAACGGCAAATGGATGTTTGTCAGTAGCCCAACGGCACCAGTCTTTTCAGGAAAATTTGCTCATACCCGTACTGCAAAGGGCTTGAGTCAGCATTTTGTCGAAGGAGCCTTGCGCGGTCTGGTTATTGGAACTGGTGATTCACTGTTTGCTTATGTTTACCTCGATCCTAAGGATCCTCCCAAAGAAATCATGCTCCAGTGGAATACTGTCGACTGGAAACACCGTGCCTACTGGGGGGAGAACAAGATTGATTGGGGAACCGACAAGACCGGCTCCCGACAATACATGGGTGCGTTGCCGGAGCCAGGACGATGGGTGCGACTCAATATACCAGTCGACAAGGTAGGTCTCAAACCGGGAGATGTCATCACGGGCTGGGCTTTCACCCAATTCGATGGCACCGTCACCTGGGACAAGGCTGGCATCGTTACCAAAACTCAACAGGGCGAGCAGTGGTTTGATTCATTGAATGGCTGGCTGGAATATGAGCAATCAATCGGTGGCGCCAAGTTGCCTCAAAATATACAAAAGCTGATCAAAGTGTCGCTCGAAAAGCGAACAGATGCTCAAAAACAGGAACTCAAAGAGTACTTCCTGGAATACATCAATCCCACCACTCGCGAGAACTTTACTGCATTGCATAATGAATTGGCCAAGGCAAGGCAGGACCGGGAAGTGTTTGATTCAAGCATCCCCGCAACCCTGATCTTCAAGGAACGCAAGGAACCCCGCCAGGCATTCATCCTCAAGCGTGGCGAGTACGATCAGCGAGGCGACAAGGTCGAACGGGGCACACCCGTTATGTTCCCACCGATGAAGCCAAATGAAAGGAAAGACCGACTCGGCTTGGCCAACTGGTTGCTTGATCCCAACCATCCCACCACTGCTCGTGTCGCCGTCAACCGCTTCTGGCAGCAAGTTTTCGGGACCGGACTCGTCAAAACCACCGAAGACCTAGGCCTGCAAGGCGAACCACCAACGCATCAAGAACTGCTCGATTGGCTCGCTGTCGAGTTCCGCGAGTCAGGTTGGGATGTCAAGAAACTGATGAAGCTGATGGTGATGTCAAACACCTATCAACAATCTGCCAAGATCAGCAGCGACCGCTACGCCAAAGACCCAGGCAACCGTTACTATTCCCGTGGCCCCCGCCATCGCCTCGATGCTGAAGTGCTGCGTGATCAGGCCCTCTTTGTCAGTGGCCTCCTCGTCGAAAAACTAGGCGGCCCCAGCGTCAAGCCACCTCAACCCAACGGCCTGTGGGAAGCAGTGGGCTACGTCAGCAGCAACACCGCTAACTTCAAAGCAGACACCGGCCACGAAAAAGTCCACCGCCGTAGTCTTTATACCTTCTGGAAACGCACCGCACCGCCACCGCAAATGTCCGCCATGGATGCGCCATCCAGGGAATCGTGCACGGTTCGAAGAGAGCGCACCAACACACCACTGCAAGCACTGTTGATGCTGAATGAAACACAATATGTGGAATGCGCCAGAGCATTAGCAGAACGCGCGATGTCTTCCCCCCTCTCCCCCCCGGGGAGAGGAGCCGGGAATGAGGGGGTTTATCTATCCGTAGCCCGGTTGAAATTTATCTTCAAATCCATCCTCGCCCGCGATGCCGACGCAAGCGAACTCGCCGTCCTGAAAACCGCCTACCACGACCACCTGAAACAATACACCAACAAACCCACCGAAGCTGACAAACTCCTCGCCATCGGCGAAAGCAAGCCCAACGATAAACTCAACAAACAAGAACTAGCCGCGTTGACGATGATCGCCAATATCGTCTTCAACCTGGATGAGGCGGTGACAAAATAATGGCAGCCCGACGCGCTAGCGAGGAACGTCGATCGAATGTATAACGCCCCTTGCTAGCGCTGCGGGCTGCCATGTAACAGGATTAACTAAATGACCCCCTACCACGAATCCTTGAATCTCCTCACCCGCCGCCAGCTCTTTGCCAAGGGCGCGCTGGGACTCGGTACTGTCGCCCTCTCCGGCATGCTCCCCGCCAACATCCAGGCTGGTGACAAGATACAGGCCAAGGGTGGCATCCCCGGGTTGCCTCACTTCGCTCCCAAGGCCAAGCGGGCCATCTATCTCTTCATGAACGAAGGTCCCTCGCAGATGGACATGTGGGACTACAAACCCAAGATGGGGGACATGTTCGACAAAGACCTCCCCGAATCGATCCGCAAAGGCCAGCGGCTCACCACCATGACCAGCGGCCAAACCCGCTTCCCCATCGCGCCCTCAAAATACAAGTTCAGTCAACACGGCAAGAATGGCACCTGGGCCAGCGAACTCATTCCGTACACTGCCAAAATCGTCGACGAGATCGCCCTCATCAAATCGGTCTGGACCGAAGCCATCAACCACGACCCCGCGGTCACCTACATCTGCACCGGCAACCAGATTCCCGGTCGGCCCAGCCTCGGCGCCTGGCTCAGCTACGGCCTTGGCACCATGAACGAGAACCTGCCCGAGTTCGTCGTCATGACTGCTTCATGGACAGGTCGCAAGGAAGCCCAGGCGATATACAACCGCCTGTGGGGTTCAGGCTTCCTGCCCAGCAAGCACCAGGGAGTAGCGCTCCGCTCCAAAGGCGATCCGGTGCTCTTCCTTTCGAATCCGCCCGGCGTTGATGCAGGCACCCGCCGCAAAACCCTCGATGCCATCGCCCGGCTCAATCAGCATCACTACGAACAGATGACCGACCCGGAGACGCAGACCCGCATCGCCCAGTACGAAATGGCGTTCCGCATGCAGACCAGCGTCCCCGAACTGACTGACCTCAGCAAGGAACCCAAGCACATCCTCGATATGTACGGCCCTGATGTGCTGAAGCCCGGCACCTTTGCTGCCAGTTGCCTCTTAGCCCGTCGCATGATCGAGCGTGATGTCCGCTTCATCCAGATCTTCCACCGAGGCTGGGATCAGCACTTCGCCTTGCCCATCGACCTGCCCAACCAGTGCAAGGATGTCGACCAGGCCTGCTACGCCCTCATCACTGATCTGAAACAGCGAGGCCTTCTCGACGAAACGCTCGTCATCTGGGGCGGCGAGTTTGGCCGGACTATTTATTGCCAGGGCGGCCTCACCCGCGATAACTACGGCCGCGATCACCACCCCCGCTGCTTCACCATGTGGATGGCCGGCGGCGGTATCAAGCCAGGCATCACCTACGGCGAAACGGATGACTTCAGCTACAACATCACCAAAGACCCCGTCCACATCCACGACCTCAACGCCACTATTCTGCATTGTTTAGGTATCGACCACAAACGCCTGAGCTACAAGTTCCAGGGCCTCGATATCCGCCTGACGGGGGTAGAGGAACACGCGGCGGTGAAGGGAATTTTGATTTAGCTTGTCAATTCACCAATTGACAAGAATGTCAATTGAGTATAATAGAGTTGGATATGCTTGTTACTTTGACTGATCAGGCTGCTGACGAAGCCAGCCAGTTGCCAAAAGCTATCCGTGCCAGGATACTCAAAATCGTTGACCGGTTGGCATTTTGGCCTGATGTCAGTGGAGCCAAACCACTGCGTGCCAACCTTGCAGGCCACTACCGAATCCGTACTGGTGATTATCGCTTGCAGTTTCGGGTAAGCGACGACCTGATCATCATCGAGAAAATCGGCCATCGAGATGGCTTTTACGAGGATTAATCATGAGCATTGCTCCAGTTACACTCAACGGAAAAGCATACGTCATCCTGGAAAGAGATGAGTACGAATCTATGAAACGGGGGAATAGTGAACCTTCACTTCCTGAATTTCCAAAGCGCGGCAAGCATGGATATCCGGCTGCTGAGTACATGCGTGTCTCTATCGCCCGGGACATCATACAAGACCGAAGAAAAGCTGGCCTCACCCAGAAAGAACTCGCCAACCTCGCAGGCATTCGCGTCGAAACACTTTGCCGAATTGAAACCGGTAAGCATACTCCCAGCGTGACTACGATTGAGAGGATTGAACGTGCATTGTTGAAGATTGGTAAAAAGAAACGAACGCAATCATAATTGAGTGTACGTACTTTGTTTAATTGCTTGATAACAACTTTCACATGAAGTAGGATTGAGCGGATTTCCGACATTCAAATTCAGGACATTTGCAATGTGGACAGCTATCTCATTAGCGTTGATCGCGCTAATTGCAGTTTCACTGGCATTAATTGTCTGGAAAATATGGGCACCGGCACGAAAAAGAAGACAGTTCTCAATAGATAGTGCATTGGGCAAAATCCAAGAAGTCGGCGAACTTTGTGTTCTCAAAGCACATGTAAAAGAAGTTGTTACAGTAACTTTGTCAACTTTGCTTTTTACAAGAGCGAAAATGCTTGCAATATGTAACTTCGAGATCGAATTTAGATACAACTTGCGCAAAACGAGAATTGAGAATAAAGAAGGCAGTGGCAGCTTCAGATTGGTTCTGCCACCTTACAACTGCGAGGTAATCCCGAGAAAACTAGAGTTCTATCACGAGCAAAGGGCAAGATTTCTCGGCTTACTTACATTTGATTTTTCGCTCGAAGAACGTAATAGCCTTATCGAGCAAGCCCGCGAGAAAGCAACAGAACAAGCACAACTGCTGTATGAATCGATTGAGGGACAAGTTCAGGCTTCAGCAAAAACAACTCTGAATGCAATAGCAACTGCATTTGGCGCTGAATCTGTAGAATTTGAATTCGCCAAACCTGAAACGGTCAAGGAAGAGATTCGAAATGGCATGAAGAGTCTTGCTGCATAGATGATATTTAACAAATTACACACTCTTTGGAGATTAACTATGCGATTCGCATTAGCTGTTCTCATCATTATAGGACTTACAAAGAACACAAATGCTCAAGTGCCACCACCGCCTGTATGGGGGTTTGCTATTCGCATTGTCATTATTGTTGCCGAAAAAGGCTGGCAGTTTTGGAGGTACGCAGATAGCCAGTTGTTTCCTAGCAAACTCTACGATAGTGTTTTTCAAGTCACCTCCGATAAAACAACCTCTCATTTCGTCGTAAAATCCATTGAAGCCAAGTTAGAAATTGGTGGTGAATCTCCGTTTGCCCTTGGAGACATACGTGTTAAATATGAAGTTCCTTGCACCCTTGAGTATTTTGTTGATCTTAAGAAAGTGATCTCTGCAGATATTACTGTCAGTAAGCAAAATAGGACTGTAACTCTCTATCTCAGCGATATTGAATTCAAGAAGCCAAACCTGGACCTCGAGAATAAGAAGGAGTTGGAGGTCTACAAATACTGGACTCGATTCGACTCAACACTGAATAACTTGAAAGAAGAGGTACTTGGTCAGCGACTAAGTTCCAAAGCAAGAGAGGAGCAAGAGAAATTCAAGCCAGAAGCCATGAAAGCCGCAAAGAGCCAACTCACTGAACTATTGCCCAAGTTCTTACATGATGAATACAAGACCTATAAAGTGATAATACGATTCCGAGAGGAAGCTGATCAGGATGGAAAGTAGTTGCTCAAATCCTGTCAATCGAGTTGTTACTGGTTACACCCCCATCGTCAGCACCATCTTTCCCTGCTCGATCCGCACTTTTTTCAGCACCAGTTTGGCGGCGCGTTCGGTGAGTTCCTTGTCCTGCAGGCGATAGACCGGCACCGCGCCCAGGGCTTCTTTCGTGAAGATCGTTACTCCATCCCGTACCCGGTTTTCCAGAGTGTTCGGCAAACCTTCACTTCTATCTTTTTGATCTCGATATCAATCAACGAAAACGTGGCAGTTTCCGGATGATAATCGAGTTGCCCGCTGGCGATGATGTGCCCTTTCACGGGAATGGGGATGCCCTGTAGTTGTAGCCTGGTTTCGAGACGGGCGTTGACGCGGTTCAGCTTTTCATCCAGGTTGATGCGCGGGTTTTCCAGTCGCAGATCAGTCACCTGCATGATCTTTCTTGTCATCGGAAAGCTGCCTGCCACTGCCTGCTGCACCTGCTGTTCGGTGATAACAATTTCAAACTGTTTGCCCCAGAGCATGGTGATGAGAACATAAGCCAGCCCAACCAGCACACCCAGGCTTAATACCAGATTGAACATTCGTTTCAGCATTACCCTGGTTCCTGTCTATCCATGACCATTCGCACAATCTGCTACAACAGCCCTGCACTATAGGAGGAATGGCAAGTTCCTGACAACCCCAATGCAAGATGGCGCGAAACACTTTGGAATGGTCTCCCCCTCACCCCCGACCCCTCTCCCTCCGGGAGAGAGGGGAGAAATCGACTCAGCCGCCGATGCCCATCGTCAGAATCATCTGGCCCTGCTCTACCCTTACTTTCTTCAGCACCAGCCTGGCGGCACGTTCCTTCAGATTTGCTTCCTTCAAGCGATACACAGGAAAGGCACGCATCACTTCCCTGGCTACCATTGCCATCGCGTCGCGTGCCTTAACTTCCCACTGGGCAGGCACACCCCGGAGATCGATCTTTTTGATCTGCAATTCCTGCAGGTAGAATGCTCCCTGATCAGGACGATACTCCATCTGACCAGTAATCTGAGTCGTTCCCCGCATGTCGAAAGGCACACCTTTGATGGTGATCTTGCAATCCAGGCTGGCGTGAATTAGATTCGCTTTCTCATCCAGGTGAATGACAGGCGATTCGAAAGTTACCGCAGCTACCTGGAGAATCGACTTTGTCATAGGAAATCGCTCTACCACCGTTTCCTGCACTTCCTGCTCTGTTACTACGATGTCAAACCGCTTGCCCCAGATCAGAAAGAGAAGAATCGCCACAGTGGCCAATAACCCCAGCCAGATTCCAAGAGCGTAAGTATGCCAGCGTTTCCACTGGAACGGTGGCGTCGCTTGTTTGCTGTACGGATTCCAGTGGCTGAGTTTGCCTTGTTCCTGGCTATCTGCTGGTTGTGCCCCAAAACGCTTCTGCCAGGATGCACTCAACTTGTCTTTGAGCGACACAGCTGGTGTCACTTCTTTTTTGGCGAAATAGCTGAACAAGAATACGACAACATGGATCAGCAGTTCAACAACGATGCCTGCCAACTGAATCAGAGCCATCATCAATTCAATCAGGGCTTGCACCAGCAGCCCGATAGCTTCAACACCAGCCACCAATCCCTCAACGGGCATGCGATGTCACTCTGAAATCGAGTCGAGAATTGCCAAGCGGTTCTGTCGCCTACGATAGTACCATGCGCCTGCAACCAACACCGCGCAACCTGATAGTGCCAGGGTTGTTGGTTCAGGCACCGCAGCATACTGGAATTGCACGACCAAGGCACCATTGGGGACATTTTGTGAAACGGTGGGACTGTTATAAAAGCTTTCAGGACTCTGTCGATACTGGGCACCCACTAAGGAATTGTCAAAGTCCCAATCAATATTGTTACCGACTTGAGTAAAATTCCAAGTGAACGTCATCAACAGGTCGCCGCCAGAATAAGTGTAAGGCGTCGTAAAGTTAATGACGGGGCCAAATGCATTGGGTGACGTACCACCTGGAAAGCTGTTGATTCCGAAAGACAGTGACCCGTTGCGTACCGGTACAGTGCCCGGACCCTGATTTGCTGCAACCACTGTGCTTAACGAACCAACAGGGAAATTCGAGGGTCCCAGATAAATGTCAAAATTCGGTGTAAAGCTGACGGTTGAAGGACCAGATGGCTGTCCGCCATTCTGTCGGAACTGCATTCCAGTGATCTGGCTACCGATAGGCAAACCATTCAGCAAAGAGGAACCGTACAGTTGTTGTACTGTCAATGCAGTCGTAGTGGTGTATCCGAACACGGTGTTGCCTTCAGTGTTGGCACGTGAAGGCGGCACAACGACTGTTTGGGCAAATGCACTGGAATAGAGACTTAACATCAAACTAGAGCATTTTCAAAAACCATCTTGCGCATTCAGGTAATACATGAAATACTGTGACGTGTCCATGTCATGGAGTCACAGATGAAAGCGTACTCGGTTGATTTACGTGAGCGGGTGTTGGCAGACTTTCAGGGAGGCATG